>NZ_JAGUQP010000020.1 GCF_018704065.1 Desulfovulcanus ferrireducens
CAATCTAGATCACTTAAATTTGCTTGATAACTCTATCTTATCTGCTCTTTTGGTTAAATTTAAACCGGACACTAGTGATATTTTTTAATAATTGCAGTTTACAAAATTATTTCAACAATAATTATCCCTAATTTATTTTTTTGTTTTGTATTTAGAAAAGTTATCGTTGAGTCCGTGAAGCATTATTTTTATTTCTATTTAATCTAAAGTTAAATTTTATGGTTTCAATAGGTTAGAAGTTAGTTTGTTCAGGAAAGTTTAACTCGCAATACTCTTTTTCTTTTAGAAGAAATGAATTGATGAAGGTTAATACATATTATGGTTGTATTTTTTTTGAAAAATGTGTATACGTAGAATATGGAGACAGCTATGAATGAAATAAACTCCACAAAAAGAGTACAAGATTTTATTTTTAGATGTAAAATTTTGCCTAAACTCGGCCAGGGTTTGGCCAGTTCCATTCAAGACAGGGAAAAAGATTTCCTCATGTTGGGGGAAAATCTTCAGCGTATAAACTCAGAAATTTTAGCTTTTAAAGAACAGACCGAGGTGTTGGTCGGAGTTGCTGGGGGAGAAAAAATTGAAGACATAGTTAAAGGCCTGGAACAAGGGTTGGATAGGCTGAGAAAAGGTTATGTTCAGACGAGTTACGATCGTGTTATTTCAGGTATGGCCAAAGAGCTAGGGCAGGTTAAGGAACTTGGTTCTTATGTCTTAAATTTTAAAAAGATTGTGCGCAGGCTACAAACTTTGGGGGTTTTTACTAGAATTGAAAGTGCCAGACTTGGTCAAGTGGGAATTGGCTTTGCAACGTTAGCGGATGATGTTGAAGGACTAGCGCAAAAAATAGTAATCTATGGCCAGGAAATTTTACAAACAGCCCAGTCATTGGGGAAAAAAGTTGATTTGGCTCAGGTACAAACTGTGGGGCTGAAAAACAGGCAAGATAAATTGTTACGGAATGTATTTGTAAACTTAAATGAAAATTTAGAGGTACTAAAGAATTTGCAGCAGAGTTGTGCGCAAATTGCCATGGAAGTGGAACAAGGAGCAAAAGAAATCGCAAATAAAATCAGTACGGTAGTCGCGTCTATGCAGTTTCACGACATTACCAGGCAACAACTGGAACATATACAGGAGGTTCTTTTTGAGGTCCACTCTCTGCTTCAAGACGTAGGTCAAGGGGATGAAGAGCATAAGATGCTGGAGGTGGTGGCCTGGTTTAAAGAGGTAGGTGAATTACAGCTTAGACAATTAAGATATGCTCGGGATAAATTTTATCAGGCTGTAGTGACTCTATTGGATAATTTAACCGGAATTGAAACTGAAATAAGCAAGTTACATAAGAGCTTGGCCCGTACTCATGGTTTTGAAGAAGAAGGCGCGGCTAGCCTTTTGGAAGGTATAAGTTTGGGCATCAAAAATGTGGCCAAAGACATGCGCATTGCGGTTCAGGAAAATGAGCAGATTTCCGGGATGATGAATAGTGTAATAGAAAGTGTGAGTCAGATGAACGAGTTTGTTGAATACATAGAAGAAGTGGGCTTGGAGATAGAACTCATCGCTTTAAATGCTAGTATCAAGGCTGCCCACACAGGAGATAAAGGAAGGGCATTGGGTGTGCTGGCGGTGGCTACTCAAAAGCTGTCCATGGAGGCCAGAGAAAAGACAGATAATATTTCCAAGTTGTTGCAAGAAATAGTTAAAAATTCTCAACTTTTAGCAAAAGATGTGGATGAGGCCTTTGACCATGGCCAAACTGATGAACTGATAGATTATTTATCTCATCACATAAGCGAGCTTATAGGGTTGAATAAACAAGTTCAGGAAAAGTTTTCCCAGAGTTCCCAGGCTAGTGAGGCTGTTTTAAATGAGATAAAAAGGGTTGTTAAAGAGATTGATGTCCATGAAAAGGTGGTGGCAGAGCTTGAAGGGGTGGAACAAGAGTTACGTCTTCTAGTCCAGGAAGCTGGAGCCATTGTGCCGGCTGCTTATAGTGCGGAAAGTTCTGAAAAATTGAAAGGGCTTTTGTCCAAATATACCATGCAAAGTGAACGGTTGATTCATATGGATATGCAGGGAGAAGAAGAGCAATACACTGTCGATGAAGATGAGAATGTTGAGTTATTTGATGATGACTTTGATGAGAATGTGGAGTTGTTTTAACATAGAGAGGTGAGCGGGATAAAAATTCCAAAAATTCGCGAGGTTATCATGTGTAAATTTAAGATCATAGATGAGGGAGATAGGGTTTATCTTAAGTTTAAAGGCGATTTGACCATAGAGCATGGAGAAAAGATTAAAGAAGCTTTAAATCAGGTTTTAACTCAGGGAAAAGATATTTTTGTGGATTTAGATGACATGATAAAGGTGGATCTGTGTTTTATCCAGGCGCTTTTAGCAGCACAAAAAAGCGCGTGGAACAGTCAACTGTCCTTTATGGTCAGCGAGAATGAGGTACTAAAAAAGTATGCTCAGAGTTTGGGGTGTATGTTGAAAAAGATGAAAGTTTTTTCTCCTGAGGTATTAAAGTTAGTAAAGAATAAAACCAACATTAAGGAGTTGTAGATGGCCAAGAAAATTATGACTGTTGATGATTCTGCCAGTGTGCGCCAGATGGTTTGCTTTACTTTAAAAGGGGCAGGCTATGAAGTACTTGAGGCAAAGGATGGTCAGGATGCCTTGGCTAAATTAACAGGTCCGCTAGACTTGATTATCACGGATTTAAATATGCCTAATATGGATGGGATTGAACTTATCCGCCAAGTCAGGTCCAAGCCCGGATTTAAATTTATTCCGATTATTATGCTCACCACTGAGTCTCAGACCGAGAAAAAAATGGAAGGTAAAAAGGCTGGCGCTACTGGCTGGATTGTGAAGCCATTTAAACCAGAGCAATTATTGGCTGTGGTTAAGAAAGTGTTGAAGGGATAGGTTATTAACTCGAGTTTCTAAAGATTTATCTGTTTGTTTTTAACCTATTGGCAATCAATAACTTTTTGCCAAAAGAGGTAAATCATGTCTTTTCAGGATCAGGGTCGACAGGCCTTTCGGGAAGAGGCCTTAGAGCTTTTGGAAGAATTGGAGTCTTCCCTTTTGGAACTCGAAGAAGACCCGGATAACGAGGAGTTAATCAACAGGGTCTTTCGGGCCATGCATACTATCAAGGGCTCTGGGGCCATGTTTGGCTTTGACGACATCTCTAAATTTACTCACGAGTTGGAAACTGTTTTTGATCAGGTCAGGGAAGGTAAAATCAAGGTCGGCAAAGATCTTTTAGACCTGACTCTTAAGGCCAGAGATTTGATTTTGGCTATGCTTGAAGGCCGTGAAGCGGAATCTGAACTTCAGGCCGAAGAAATAATTGCTGGTCTGCGTATGATTGTACCAAGTCAAGTAAAACCTGACGGCGATGATAAAAAAGACTTGGAGAAGGTTAGGGCGGCAGAAGAGATTCGGTCTTATAGAATCATGTTTAAGCCACAGAAGGAGATTTTTTTAACCGGATCTGATCCTGCAGCCTTGATAGAAGAACTGTGTGTTTTGGGTCGGTGTAGGGTAGTTATGCATACTGGGGATATTCCTGGACTGGACGATTTTAATCCGGAATTATGTTATGTGTGGTGGGATGTGATTTTAACTACCGATCAGGGGTTGGACGCTATCAAGGATGTATTTATTTTTGTAGAGGATGATTGCGAGCTAAAAATTGAACAAATTGATGTCCAGGATGTCGAAGGGAGAGGATATAAAAAAATAGGTCAAATTTTGGTAGATCGGGGAGATATTAGCCCTGAAGTGGTACAGAAATTTTTAAAACTTCAGAAGCCTCTTGGTCAGCTTTTGGTGGAAGCTGGTTTATTATCACCTCAAAAGGTGGAGGCTGCTTTAGCGGAACAGGAGGAGGTTCGCCAGGCACAGATTCTGAAGAAAAAAAGCAAGTCAGCCATTGTTTCCAGCATTCGCGTGCCAGCTAAGAAGTTAGATTATCTGGTAAATTTGGTGGGGGAATTGGTTATTGTCCAGGCCAGGCTCAGCCAACTAGTTTGTTCCATGCAAGATCCGCAATTAACCACTTTGGCCGAGGAATTGGAGAGGTTAAGTGATGAACTGCGAGATAGCACATTAGAAATAAGAATGCTGCCTATAGGAACTATCTTTAGTAAGTTTAGGCGGTTGGTCCGCGATCTCTCTCGGGATCTGGATAAAGAAATTGAATTGGTAACAAAAGGGGAGGAAACAGAGCTGGATAAGACGGTAATTGAACGTTTGAATGATCCCTTGGTCCATCTGCTCAGAAACAGTATCGATCATGGTATAGAGACGCCTGATGTGCGCATGGCCAAAGGCAAACCTCCCCAAGGAACTGTGGTTTTAGCTGCAGAACACTCTGGCGGGGAGGTGATTATTCGTATCATTGATGATGGGGCTGGGATAGACAAGGAAAAGGTCAGAGCCAGGGCTATTCAACAAGGTATAATTTCTGCTGATGCAGTATTGAATGATCAGGAGATTTACGATTTGATTTTTGCTCCGGGATTCTCCACTGCGTCTCAGGTGACTAATGTCTCCGGTCGCGGGGTGGGTATGGACGTAGTCAAACGTAATATTGAGGCCTTGCGTGGGCGTATTCAGGTGGAGAGTGAATGGGGTAAAGGTACAACCATAACTTTGCGTCTCCCCCTGACTCTGGCCATAATTGACGGTTTACAGGTCCAGGTAGGCGAAGATTTTTTTATTTTGCCCCTTTCTGTTGTAGAGGAGTGTGTAGAGCTTAAACGTCAGCATGCAGTAAAGCGAAAGAAAGATAAGATTATCAATTTAAGGGGAGAGATTGTTCCTTACATAGTTTTGCGGGATTGTTTTGATATACAAGGAAGGCCGCCAGAAATTGAACAGGTGGTCATCACTCGCGTCCAGGGGAGCCGCATAGGTCTTGTGGTAGACAATGTTATTGGTGAGCATCAGACCGTAATCAAAAGTCTAGGGAGAGTATATCGCGATGTACCTGGTATTTCCGGAGCCACAATCAAAGGTGACGGCAACATTGCCCTGATTTTAGATGTGTCCGATTTGATGTACTTAGAGACAGGTATAGAAAGGACAACGCACTAAAGGTTATTTTTTGACTTAGACTTTGGCTTTTTGGGCAACGATATTTTAAAAGAAATTTTACCTGTAATAGGGACTGTAGTCTCCAATATCTTTAAAAGAATGTTTACTTTCCCGCAGATGTCCGATGATGAGTTTGAGCGGCTCAGAAGGTTTATTTATGAACATTTGGGTATAAGTATATCTCCGGCCAAAAAGACCATGCTACAGGCTAGGTTGCAGAAAAGGCTGAGACATTTGAACCTCAATTCTTTTGAAGAATATTGTAATTACCTTTTCAGGTTAAAAGGCATTGAATCTGAATTCCCTGAATTGGTGGATGCAGTGACCACCAATACTACGGAGTTCTTTCGCGAACCCAACCATTTTGACTTTCTTGTCAACTCCATTTTGCCCCTCTGGCTTAATACCTACGGTTATGAGCGCGCCATGCTTTTGTGGAGTGCTGGTTGCTCCTCAGGTGAGGAACCATATAGTTTGGCTATGGTCTTGCAGGATTTTGCTGAAAAAAATCCTGGATTTAATTTCCTTATTCTTGCCACAGATATAAATAATAAGGTGCTGCAAAAGGCTGTGAAGGCTATTTATCCAGAAGAAAAGGCTTTGAAAATCCCATTGTCTTTAAAGAAAAAATATCTTTTAAGGAGTAGAGACAGAAGCAAAAAATTGGTCCGCATTGCTCCAGAGATCAGGACCAAAGTTAGGTTCCGGCGGTTAAATTTTGTGCGAGAATTTAAGTTCCGCAAACAAATGGATATTATTTTCTGTCGTAATGTATTTATTTATTTTGATCGCATCACTCAAAAAAGAGTTATCTTGCGTTTTTGTTCTTATCTCATGCGTGGTGGTTATCTTTTTTTGGGGCACTCTGAAAGTTTATCTGGCATGCAATTGCCGTTGATGCAGGTTGCTCCTAGTGTATATCAGAAGATAGGCTAATTTTTTTATGTAAAAACATGTCTTGTACAAGTTTTTGTAGACATTGTTTATCAATATAACATCACTAAGACTATCTCTTACACATTAAAAACCCCACAAAGGCAATGTTGGCCGTATAGACTTCTCCCGTTGGAGATGTCTTTTGAGAAAGTATCAAAGAGCCAATTCTTTTTTGGGGAAGCTAGATAAAAAAGTTTACCATTTTTCAACTTGAAAGGAGGAAGAAATGAAAAATGTCAAGTTGGGAGTAAAATTGATCGGTGGCTTTATTTTTACGGCCATCATTGCTCTAGGAGTGGGTTTGGTCGGGGTTTATGTAACTAAAAACCTCGAGAGACACATCGAAGATGTTGGCAAGGTAAGTCTGCCCGGTGTGCGGTCCATGTTACAGATTAAAAGTGAAACCACAGCTATAATGGAGGCTGTGCGAACTTTGACTTCCCCTGATCTGACTAGCGAAGAACGCGATGTAGAATATGAAAATATAAGCAAGGCCAGAGAAAGATATCGGAAGGCCTGGGCAGTATATGATGGACTGCCAAAACACTCTGATGACGAAGCATTATGGACAAAACTTGCATCAGAGATCAAGGAATGGGTAAAAATTAATAACAAAATCATTGGGTTGTCCAAAAAACTGCAGGAAATGGATGTGTTAAATCCATACAAATTGAAAGAAGAGTTACAGCGTTTTCGAGGCGAGCATTATAGACTTTTGGTACAGTTGAATGAGTTTATTCATTTTGGTCACGAATTAGAAGGAGGAGAGGACCCAACCAAATGTGATTTAGGACAGTGGATACTTGGCATAGACACCAAAAATGAGCACATTAAAAAGACTGTCCAGCTAATCGAACATGTTCACAATACGCTCCACCAGAGCGTGGCTCAAGTAAAATCATTGGTGACCCAGGGTAATATTGAAGGTGCGGAAGCTGTTTTTGTAAATACTATTTACCCGGCTGCTAAAAAGACTTTAGAGTATATTCGTGAATTAAGCGCAGAGGCTCGAAAGGCAATGGATATTTATGAACAGATGAATAACTTGATGTCGATTGAGTCTGAGAGCCAAAGTAAAGAAGTTTTTAGTTTGATAGATAAGCTTGTTGACTTAAATATTCAAGACAGTGATCGGGCAGTCGAACTTTCTGAAGCTGACAGCGGAAAAGGTATGACCATAATCATTATAGGTGTGGCTATAGGCGTAATTTTTGCCTTGCTATTGGGTATAGTTTTAACCAAATCTATTACTAATCCAATTTTTAAAGGAGTTAGGTTTGCTCAAGCCATGGCAGAAGGTGATTTTACCCAGAAATTGGACATCGATCAGAAAGACGAAATCGGTATTTTGGCCAAAGCATTAAATGAGATGGTGGATAAACTGCGGACAGTTGTGGCAGAAGTCCAGTCAGCCAGTGAGAACGTGGCCTCAGGCAGTGAGGAATTAAGTACTTCTTCTGAACAGCTCTCTCAGGGGGCCACAGAACAGGCTGCAGCCTTGGAAGAGGTGTCGACGAGCATGGAAGAAATGGCAGCAAATATCCGCCAGAATGCGGAAAACGCCCAGCAAACAGAGAAGATAGCCCTAAAAGCGGCTCAGGATACCCAATCCGGTGGTAAAGCTGTACAGGAAACAGTGACGGCCATGAAAGAGATTGCTGAAAAGATTTCAATTATTGAGGAAATTGCCCGGCAGACGAACTTGTTGGCTTTAAATGCTGCAATTGAAGCGGCCAGGGCAGGGGAGCACGGCAAAGGTTTTGCGGTAGTAGCTGCAGAAGTACGCAAATTGGCGGAGCGAAGTGGGGCTGCAGCAGCAGAGATCAGTGAACTGTCTTCTAGCAGTGTAGATGTGGCTGAAAGGGCCGGGGAAATGCTACAAAAGATTGTTCCGGATATTCAAAGGACAGCGGAGTTGGTTCAGGAGATCACTGCAGCTAGCAATGAACAAAATACCGGAGCTGAGCAGATCAACAAGGCTATCCAGCAGTTAGATCAGGTGGTGCAGCAAAATGCCTCTGCCGCAGAAGAAATGGCTTCTACTTCACAAGAAATGGCTTCCCAGGCACAGCAGTTGCAGGCTACCATGTCTTTCTTTCATATAGATAGGGCCTCGCATAGCCCAGTCAATAAAAAGCGACCGGTACAACAGGCATTTTCTACTTTAAAACAGACAGGTACAATGCAGCCAGCCTCGTCTACTAAGTCAGCTCAGGCTCCTGAAGGGATAGATTTACAATTGGACGGTGACGAAGATGATAAAGAGTTTGAGAGGTTCTAAGTGTTTTAGAGGGGAAGGGATTATGAGTAAAGAGGTAAGATTCTAGTTAAGTAATAGGATAAACAATGAGGTTATAAATATGATCGAAGACAAGGGCATAGCTACAAATCAGTATCTGACCTTTTTTTTGGATGAAGACCTTTTTGCTTTGGATATTGCTTCTGTGCGTGAAGTTCTAGATTATACGAATATTACTCGCATTCCCAAGACACCAGAATTCATGCGCGGAGTGATTAATTTACGAGGCAAAGCCGTCCCTGTCGTGGATTTGCGTTTGAAATTTGGTATGGGCGAGACTGAGCGGACCGTGAATACTTGTATCATAATCGTAGAAGTCGAAATTGATGGAGAGAAAACCATCATGGGTGCCTTAGCAGACTCTGTGCAAGAGGTTTTTGAGCTTGATCCGGAAACTATTGAACCTCCACCAAAATTGGGAACTAAAATTCGCAGTGATTTTATCAAGGGTATGGGTAAATATAATGATAAATTTATAATAATTTTAGATATAAACAAAGTATTTTCAGTTGAAGAGCTGTCTCTGGTCCAGGATGTTCAAGGGGAAAACAAAGAGCAGATTGTTCAATGTGAAGAAAGTGAAGTATAGGTGCAAAAGCGGGGGCACCACCCCCGCTTTTTTTGTATGTGGCTATTATCTTGATTTTAAAATTTAGTTTTAAAATTTGGTGATACAAATTATTTTGTTTTAATATTTAGTTTCTAGAGCATAGCGCTTTCTTTTCCTGAATATAGGTAATATATTCATAGGAAAACTCTAATTCTGTCTTGACTAAGAAATTATCTGTCAAGTTTCAGTCAGAAGAAAAGTTGGAAACCAGGTTGTAATTTTATCATATCTGTAAATAGATTGGTGTACAGGTAGAGTTTTTATCGGATAAGGTAAAGGGGATTGCTTGATGAATGTTATAGAGGCTCTTAATATTATAAGAGATTTTACGCCAATAAGTTCATTTAGCCCAACCGTTACTCATGAACTTATTTTAAAAGAACCATTTGAGAGTCTTTTCCAAAAGTTGAATATAGATTCCTTAGCATTTACTTTTAAGACAAAAAATCAAATAGAAATGTTGTTTGTTTTGCCACGCAATGAAATAGATGGTAAATCAGATAATTTAGAAATGAAGAAAAACATAATGTTGGAACATATAAAATTTATAGGATTTGATATTTATGAAGAAAATAAAAAGTTGACTGAAGAAATAATAAATCTAGAAATAAATAAAAACAATAAAAATAAGACAGGAATCATCACCATACCATATGCGTTACCGAATATGGAAACTGAGTTTTTTCTTTCTGTTTTTGTAGACGATTCTGGGGTTGATGAAGTAAGTTTAGTTATTCTGTCAAATATTGGTTTACAATTAGGTTTTATGTTTTTGGTGAGATCCACTGGTAAAAAACTAGCCGCTGTAAGTGAGAGAGATACTCTTACTGGATTTTATACTAGAGAAACATTATTTAAACTGATAGAGTTTGAAATCAAAAAGGCTAAAACTGCTGATCAGCCTATGAGTATTGCTCTTTTAAATATTGATAATATTCAACTTATAAATGCCAAATATGGAGTAATAGTAGGGGATAACGTAATAAAAGCTGTCGGTAATATGATTAAGAGCTATTTAAGAGAAACTGATATTGTTGGTAGGTTTGCCGGCGATGAGTTTTTGATATTAAGTCCTTTTACAAGCGTTGAGGAAGCTTATGATTTTTTTGAACAATTTAGAAAAAGGGTGGAGAAAGCTAATATATTAAATGATAAGAAAATTAGGATAACCGTAAGCATGGGGTTAATAGAGGTACCAAAGACAATAGATAGTTTGGGAGATGTTGAGTCAGCTTTACGTGTTGCCGTAAAAAAAGCAAAAGGGCGAGGAAAAAATAATGTCCAGGTACTAAAATCGAAAGATGAAATCAAAAAATTTCACAAAAAAATTGTTAGTGGGTTTGAGTTTATAAAATCGAAAATTTTAAACAAAGAAGTTTATCCTTTTTTTCAGCCAATACATAATCTTAAAAGTGGAAACATTTTGGGATATGAAGCTTTGGCGAGGGTTAAAGTAGATAATGAGTATAAATCCATATATGCTTACTTTGAAATTTTGGATGAACTTGGACTATGGGGTGAATTAGATAAAATAATAATAGACAAAGTTTTTCGCTTAAAGAAAGAGACATCTCTTTTTAATGGAAAACGGATTTTTATAAATCTTTCCGGCAGATTTTTACTCTTTGATGAAAATAGAAAATGGTTTTTAAATATAGAAGAAGAGTATCATATAAATCCAAAACAAGTTGTTTTAGAAATAACCGAAAGAGAATATATAAATGATATTTTTACGATAGCTACTTTTTTAAACCAATTAAAAGAAAAAGGTTATAATATAGCTATTGATGACTTTGGAAGTGGCTATTCATCTTATGAATACATAAAGCTTCTAAATCCACACATAATAAAAATAGACGGTTCGTTAGTTAAAGATTGCGTAAATCAACGTATAGACTTAAAAATCATTTCTAACATAACATCGCTTTGTAAAGAACTGGGAATATCTGTTGTTGCCGAGTGGATAGAAAACAAGGCTATACTTGATAAATTAAAAGAGGTGGATATTGACTATGGCCAAGGATTTTATTTGTCACGTCCACAGAATTTATTTGGAGATTAGATATGCTATTGGAGATAGAGAAATTAAACTTCATATTTGATGAGTTGGGAAAAATGGTTGGAACAATTTCAACATTTACACTTTTTCAGAAAGCTCGTGAAGTAGAGGTTAAAAAGGAAAACAGCTTTGCTTCTTCTATGACAATAACCGAGAGAGGACTATTATTTTTAGGAGAACAGAGTTTTTCTTTGGAAGAGATAGAAGGGTTCAAAGAAACGTTATTCGAAAAGATAAAATTAGCCATCGGCGTTTCTTTTGCTGAAAAGATTGAAAGATGTCAGGAGAAGACAAAATGATTTTAGATATACCGTATCTTCAAGACAAGATATTAAACCAACAAGTAATTGAAAACTCTCTTGTAGTTATAAAAGGTGAACCGGGAACAGGGAAAACTACTTTTTGTTTTCAATGGATGTTTAATCTTGCTAGGATTAGGCAAAAATCACTTTACATAGGGACAGTTTCTGAGCCATCATTAAAGCTTATATTCGATATGTCCAATTTCACGTTTTTTGATAAAAAGTTATTGGATTGTATCAATGTTGTTTCATTGGAAAAAAATATTTTTTCAGATAGTAATAAAACGAATTTACTTAATACCATAGAAGAATTAGTGGTTGGATATGATCCAGATATAATATTTATAGATAGTTTTAAGGCGTTGGAAGATTTATTAAGACAGGATGAACTTGTGAGGAAGATAGTATATACTTTATCTATCAAATCTTATCTTGAAAATAAAACTGTTGTGTTGGTAGGAGAGTATGCAGATAATCATTCTTCAGTATTTTCTATAGCAGATATAATTTTTAATATGGAAAAAACTAGTGTTGCAAATACAGAAAGACGATATTTTAGTATAGATAAATTTAGGGGCAGTGATTTTTACCAAGGTAAACATCCTTTCATCATAACAGAAGAAGGAATAAAAGTTTTTCCAAGGCTAAAATCTTCCCCCTATAATAAAGAAATATCAATAAGAGATAGGTTAAAAGTTGGGATACCTACTCTGGATAAGTTGCTTGGAGGTGGCTTAATCAAAGGAACAATAGCACTTATAAAGGGAGAACCGGGAACAGGGAAAACTACTTTTTGTTTTAAATTTTTAACTGAAGGGGCAAAAAAGGGTAAAAGAGGGCTGCATATATCGTTTCAGGAGTCATCGCCCTTAATTATTGAGTTCATGGAAAATCTAGGAATGAATGTAAGAGAATATGTCGATAAGAATATTCTTGATATTAAATTTATAAGTCCTGTTGAAGTAGATCCGGATATTGTTTCCTTTGAAATAATAAAGTTGGTTAAGGAAGGAAACTATAGCAGGGTAACTATTGATTCTATATTCGATCTTGTTTCAAGGGTAATAGATCCGTTAAGGATGAAGGATCTTGTATATTCTCTGGTTCATGAATTCAGAAGACTAGGCATAACAGCTATTTTTACCAAAGAGATTGTTCCGGGACATGTTGAAGATTACGGTATATCTTATATAGCAGACACCTATATTCAGATGAAATACTTAGCCTCGGATGCCGAGATAAAAAGAGTGATTGGTGTAATCAAATCAAAAGGGAGTGATATAGATAACCACTTTTATGAGTTTAAGATAGAGAAAGGTGGTATAAATATACTTCATCCTATAAATTCGGATATTAATTGGTCTATATTTTAAACAAAATAATAGTAGAAAATCTAAACGCAGGGATTTTCAAGGTGCACCCGCTGGATATTTCACTCCAAAAAGTTTTCTCTTTCCCGTCATTTACGAGTGCCGCTTTAGGCTGGACTCTTTGGCGGTAAAGAGGGGTGCATCCGATGGCTGTACTTGCTATTTATGAAAGCATTTTAACCGCAGACGAACGCAGATGGACGCAGACAAGCGAAAACAACGTTTAATATTAGATTTTGTTTTTTGACAGACAGTTCATACCTTGTCCTGCTTGAAGAAGTAGCCTATAAGTAACCTTGCTTTTGACATTAATCTGGTTCAGGGCAATTTTTACCATAAAAGGTGAAAAGAGAATAGATGATAACTTTAACGGATCATGAAGCACGAATCATTGGAGGAAGGTTGGATGACCAAGAATGAGAAACCAAGGCCATCAAATTTTATTCGGGATATAATTGAAGAAGACTTGAAGACCGGAAAGCATAAGACTGTTATTACCCGTTTTCCGCCAGAACCCAACGGCTATCTGCATATTGGCCATGCTAAGTCTATTTGCCTTAATTTTGGCGTGGCCAGGGATTATGGGGGTCGGTGCCATCTGCGTTTTGATGATACCAACCCTAAGAAAGAAGATCCTGAATATGTGCGGTCGATCATGGAGGATGTCCGCTGGTTGGGTTTTGACTGGGGCGAGCATCTCTACTTTGCCTCGGATTATTTTGATAAAATGTATGCGTATGCAGTAGAACTCATTAAAATGGGAAAGGCCTATGTTTGTCACCTGAGTCCGGAAGAGATGCGCCTTTATAGAGGTACTTTAACCGAGCCAGGAAAAGAGAGTCCATATCGAAATCGCAGTGTTGAGGAAAATCTGGACCTTTTTGAGAGGATGAAAAACGGGGAATTTGCTGAAGGCGAATGCGTACTACGTGCCAAGATTGATATGGCCTCGCCAAATATCAATATGCGCGATCCGGTAATCTATCGTATTGTTAAGGCTAGTCATCATCGCACAGGTGATAAATGGTGTATTTATCCTACCTATGACTTTGCCCATTGCCTGTCAGATTCCATAGAGGGTATTACTCATTCCTTGTGTACTCTGGAATTTGAAGATCACCGGCCTCTTTATGATTGGTTTCTAGACGAATTAAAGGTTGAGTGCCATCCCCAGCAGATCGAATTTGCCCGTCTGAATTTAAACTATACGGTTTTGAGCAAGCGTAAGCTCTCTCAACTGGTTGATGAAGGGCATGTTCAGGGCTGGGATGATCCAAGAATGCCCACTATTTCCGGTATGCGCCGCAGAGGCTATACTCCCGAGTCCATCCGGGACTTTTGTGACCGAATTGGTGTGGCCAAAAGTGATAATATCGTGGACATGGCCCTTTTGGAGCATTGTATACGCGATGATTTAAACAAAAAAGCCCCAAGGTTTATGGCCGTGTTAAATCCTCTAAAGGTCGTTATTACCAATTATCCGGAAGATGTTGTGGAAGAACTGACAGCGATCAATAATCCGGAAGATGAATCCATGGGGACCCGCAAGGTACCCTTTTCCAGGGTAATTTATATAGAACGCGATGATTTTCGCGAAGACCCTCCCAGAAAGTTTTTTCGTCTGGCTCCTGGAAGAGAAGTGCGGTTAAGGTATGCTTATTACATTACCTGCCAGGAGGTAGTCAAAAATGAGCAAGGCGAGATTGTTGAGTTAAGATGTACTTATGATCCGGCTACCAAAGGAGGATATTCGCCTGATGGCCGTAAGGTCAAAGGCACCATCCATTGGGTCAGTGCTGAACACGCTGTTAAGGCGGAAGTGCGTCTTTATGATCGCTTGTTTATTAAACCTAACCCTGCTGAAGATGAGAAAAAGGGGATTAGTTTTAAGGAATATATCAATCCTGATTCCTTAAAGATACTTAAAAACTGTTTATTGGAGCCAAATCTTGCCCAGTGTAAACCGGGTGATAGGGTGCAGTTTGAGAGGTTGGGATATTTTTGTGTTGATCCGGACTCGCAAGAGAATCATCTCATATTTAACCGCACCGTGACTTTGCGTGATTCCTGGGCCAAGATTGAGAAAAGGCTAGCAGGGAAACGGTAAAGCGGTCGAAGCGGGGGAAGATAGTATAGTATAGAGAAAAAGGTTATAGAGTTTATTGGTGTTGTTAAGATTTTAGAGGTTATCAATGCAGCCAAAATGTATTCTGACTATTGCTGGCTCAGATTCTGGCGGTGGCGCAGGAATTCAGGCCGATTTAAAGACCATTACTGTCCTGGGTGGCTATGGTTTATCAGTTATTACTGCCTTGACTGCTCAAAATACAAAAGGAGTTGAGGGAATATCTGCAACTGAGCCCGGATTTGTGTCAAAACAATTGCAAACAGTACTTTCAGATTTTCCTGTGGCCGCAGCCAAGACAGGGATGCTTTACTCTTGTCAAGTTATTGAAGAAGTCAGTCAGGGTTTAAAAGATAAAGACTTTCCTTTGGTAGTAGACCCGGTCTGTGTAAGTGGGTCAGGGCAGAGTCTTTTAGAGAAAAAAGCAGTCTGGTTATTGAAGGAAAAGATTTTGCCCCTGGCTGATTTGCTTACCCCGAACAGGTTTGAGGCAGAGATTTTATCGGGAGTCGCTTCTATTGAGGGGGAAGAGGATCTGTTTTTGGCTTTAGAAAGATTGCTTGCCTTAGGCCCCGGAGCTGTACTTTTAAAAGGAGGGCATTTTGAGGGGCAGGAGATGGTTGATTGGCTGGCCATAAAAGGTAAGGCCCCTGTGCCTATCAAGCGTCTCAAAATTTTTACCAAAAATACTCATGGTACGGGATGTACCTTGTCTGCAGCTATCGCCACGTTTTTAGGTCAAGGACTTGAACTTTTCCCGGCAGTGGAAAAGGCGCGTGATTATTTACAACTTACGCTAAACGCTGGTTTTGATCTGGGGGCAGGAACTGGGCCGGTTAACCATCTGGCACCTCTTATAAAGCTTAAGCTTAAGAAGCGGGTGACTAAAGAACTTCTAGAGGTGAGACGAGAGATATTAAAACGGGATAATTTTCATCTTCTTATTCCTGAAGTGCGCATGAATATTGCCCTAGCGTTGCCCTGGCCGGAAAATATAGATGATGTGGCTGCTTTTGAAGGACGTATCTCCAACACATCCGACGGACAGGTTATTGTGGGCTGGCCGGCATTTGGGGCGTCCAGCCACATGGCTAAAGTCGTTCTGGCCGCCAACAGAGTTAATCCTAGGGTCCATTGTGCAGTAAATATCAGATATAACCAGCAGATAGTAGAGGCAGTAGAGAAGGCTGGTTTTACTTTGGCCTGGTTTGACCGTCTGGATGAACCCAAGGAGTTAAAGGAAAAAGAGGGTTCTACCCTGGAGTGGGGCACGTATGCGGCGTTATCTAATCATCCTCATCCGGAGCAGGTTGTAGCCGTCGCGGACAAGGGAGAAGTAGGTAAAGAGCCCATGATCAGGATAGTGGGTGAAGATACAAAAGATATCGTTCAAAAGTTGGATAAGATACTTCTAAGGCTGAATGGTTAGAGTATGTTGTTAAAAAAACAGACAGTAACAGGGAAAAGCCATGGACTCAAAGTATGATAAACTAAAGAAAATTTTTGACCAGTGTGAGTGGACAGAGAAGTACTTTGAAATTCTCCCCGAGAATAGAGATGAAGTGCGTTATGAATGGCTGGAAGAGGATGCCGATTATGCCCGTCCGTTTTTTACTACCGGAATTTTAAAAGAAAAGACTTCTGCGGTTAAAAGAAGTCTTTATCTTGGTCAGGATGAAAATGGGGCCTGGAAATTGTGTGTACGCGAAGTTACATGCGATGACTTTGATCCCAGGGAGGTTGCCAGGGGACTCGTTCGCATGATGGATGTTTCCAAAGTCGTTGAGGCAAATAAAAATAAAGGGCTGCACTGATTGTAGCCCTTTATTGCCTTTTTATGCATTCAAGAAACCAGGATTTTCAATTTGGCGGTCAAAACGGGATTTGACCCAGATTCGGGCGCATCCGCTTTTTGTACTGATTTTTGAGAAGCCTTAATTTTGGCATTGCATCTGCAGATTGTTTTCTCTTTTTTTGTTCAATTTAGCAAAATTTTGTCATAATTAAGTAATCAAACCTGTGCAGTGGCAATAATCCAGAATCTGGCGGCAATCAGGGGAAAATTCTACTACGGAATCCCATACCCACTGATCATCCTAACCTAGTCAACAACTCACCTACTCAACTACTCAACCCAAGTGCAGCCCATCGCATGCTCCCACCAGACTATTTAGTCCCCCAATTTCCTTGCTTCTCTTACAGGCTGCCTCTACAGCTTCGATGATAGCCGCCTTAACTGCCTTTTGATCCAGTTTGTTTAACCCGGCAATAGTGGTTCCGCCCGGGGAGGTAACCATTTCTTTTAATTCAGCCAAATGCCGGTCACTACTGTTTTGGACCATGTGCATCGAGCCTTCAAACAGTGCATAGACCATTTTTCTGGCCATGTCTCGAGGCAGGCCAAAGGTAAGACCTGCATCTATAAAACTGTCCAAAAGATAAAAAACATAGGCTGGCCCGGAACCAACCAGCGCGGTGAAGATATCGAAGTATTCCTCTTTAAGGATATGTACCTCTCCTAAAGTGGCAAATAAGGAGGTGATAAAATTTTGATCGATGTTTTGGGTCAGGTCATGATCAAAACACAAGGCAAAAACTCCCTTGCCCACAAGGGCTGGAGTATTGGGCATCACCCGTACCACAGGGCAAATATTATTGCTCCACTTGATCAGATTTTTTAGTTTTATCCCCGCAGCAATAGAGATAAGGCATTTTTTTTCATTTAGATGGTCTTTGATCTCCCGAACAACATCTTTTAGTACCTGCGGTTTTACTGCCAGAACGATGTAATCGGAATGCTCGATCAAATCGGTTATGCTTTGCCAGGAAGTGAACTCAATATTTTGAGCAAGGTTGTTTATTTTCTCCTGGTCTAGATCAAAGGCGTGAATTTCCAGGTCTTCTCGGGGGGCAAGGCCCCTTATGAGGGCCCCGCCCATATTTCCCGCACCAATAAAGCCTATTTTTTTTATCATTAGCCAACTATCTCCAACTGGTTAAAGAAGTAGGCAATCTCTGTGGCTGCAGTTTCCGGGGCATCAGAACCATGTACGGAGTTTTTTTCAATATCCAGAGCAAATTTTTTGCGGATAGTCCCTTCCTCGGCATTGGCTGGATTGGTTGCGCCCATGAGCTGTCTGTACTTATTGATGGCATCTTCACCTTCCAGGACAGAAACAACAACAGGACCAGAGGACATATATTCTGTTAGACTGTCAAAAAAAGGTTTGTCTTTGTGCACGGCATAAAAGCCTTCGGCTTCTTTCTTAGTCAGTCTGATCATCTTCATGGCAACTATTTTCAGGCCAGCATCCTGAATCATCTTTAATATCGCCCCTTGCAGATTCCTCTGCACAGCATCCGGTTTAATAATAGAAAGAGTTCTCTCGACCATTTTATCCTCCGTTAAGTTTTTTTTGCGCTTCCTACAAAGTGTTGGCTGAAAGTGCAAGTTTTGTATCTTGTATCTGAAGATTCCGTTCCATTAACGTTTCTTAATTACTCAACGATTTTATATAAACTCAGAATCCGGAACTTTTAATTCTTAGCAGGTCTCGGACCTGAACTATTTGCACGGATGTATTCCTTATCTTTTCCCACTCCTGGAGGGCTTTTAATGTTTGAGCATAGGGATGACCTATGGCTATGGCCGTACCTTTTCTTAAGGCGATGTTCTCAGCCTTTTGTAATTGAAATAAAATAGCCTTTTCTTCTTGAACATTATCCAGAAAGACGTGACGCTGTAAATAGGGGATATTTTTTTCTCTGGCCAGGATTTTGGCTACGCTTTTGGAAGTTGTCAGGCTGTCTACGAAAAAAAGTCCTTTTTTCTTGATTTCATCGAAGAGCACACCCATGCTTTCTTTGTCACTGGTAAAGCGAGACCCCATATGGTTATTTATACCTACTGCGCCATGAACCTGTTGTAGATCATCGATAAAAGTTGATTTTATTTGCACGGGCCCTAGATGTACAAACAACGCGCCTGGTCCTGGATTTGCCCGATCAGGATATCCATTCGGCTCCATGGGTAGGTGAAGCATGACTTCAATTTGCAACCTTTTTGCCAGAGAACATACTTCTTTGGTCCTGGTATTATAAGGTAGCACTGAAAACGTGATAGGAAAGTCAAGGTTGGCCAGACTCTGGGCATAATGGACGCTTTCTCCCAGATCATCAATAATGATGGCTAAATAACCGATTTTTTCACCGGGAGAAGGATGAAAGGGCTCAATTTCTATATTTAGAATATGTGTTTTTTGACCATCTATGACAATGGCCCATTGGTGGCGATTTTGTGATATCAGCCTGGTATTACCAACAAAGTCATTCAAGTTTTTTTGTAATCTTTTAAAAAAGATAGAACTTTTTACAGGGAGATAGACAGATATATTTTGAAAATGAAACGGGCTGCCGTGAAAATATCTGGTTTCAATATTTTTATGTTCAAGCTTAGCCCCTTGTTTGGACCAGGTAACAATGGTCTGCAAAATAGCCAGGTCTGCCTGACGGACTTTTGCATCATATTCCTGGCCGATTTTTTCTTCATAGACATACGGTTTCTTTTTTGCCGGAGAGAAGGGTTTGGGAGTCTTATATGGAGAACTGGATTTTGTGCTTTTTTTGATTTGGGTGGAATGGCGGGTGGTTTTGTGTTTTGGGGGCAGCAGAAGAACAGTAACCAGAGCAACAAAAGTTAAGCCCACGATGGAAATAAGTAAAAAATTTTTGAACTTGTTGGATTTATTTTTTTTGCGCGAGGATTTTTTTTTAGATGACTTGGCTGGCATTGTATAAGCTTTAAGTTCAAAGGTAATTGCTGAAAGCTGAAAGGATACAATGCTTCCTTCCAGCTTTCAGCTTAGGGCGTCTTTTTCACGCTTTAATATTTATTTGGTTTTTAAAGCCTTTATAGTAGGCAGAGTCTTGACAAGTTCGAGAGCCATACGCAGTTGATTGTCTTTTTCCAACATTTCCTTAGCTTTTAGTTTCTCTCTCTTTTCTTTTTCTTTATCATTTTTCTTATCAGGATTTTCCAGGTGTTTGGTCAGGTTTTCTTCTCTGAATGCATGGTTATTGGTATCTTTTGGGCGAGGTGGTTCAAAGGGGATATTCAGGTCCGGTTCAACGCCTTCGGCCTGAATGGACCGACCTTTGGGAGTGTAATAGAGAGCGACAGTCAACTTAATGGCGGAACCATCAGATAAAGGAATAATAGTTTGTACCGACCCCTTGCCAAAGGTCTTTTCTCCCAGAAGTAAAGCTCTTTTCTGATCTTTTAGGGCTCCGGCCACAATCTCAGATGCAGAAGCAGAACCAGCATTGATGAGCACAATCAAAGGACAGGTAACATCATCTTTTTGTTTGTGGGCAAAATATTCTTTTCTGCTCTCTTTATTTCGCCCCTGGGTGTAGACAATTAACCCGTCTGATAAAAAGAGATCAGATACAGACACAGCTTGATCCAACAACCCTCCAGGATTGTTGCGGAGATCTAAAATAATACCCTTTAAGTTCTGTTTTGTTGTATATTTTTGAATCTCTTTTTTTAGTTCTTTTGTAGTGTTGGCCTTAAAGTCAATGATGCGTAAATAGAGATAACCTGGTTCCAATTCTTTGCTTTTAACCGAGTGAATGGGAATGGTATCGCGAATGATCTTGACCTTGACAGGTTTTTGCGCGTCTTTGTGCAAAATCGTCAGTTCTACAGGTTCTCCTTTGGGGCCACGGATTTTGTTCACTGCTTCTGTCAGGGTTATGCCTTGAGTTGATTCTCCATTAATTTCCAGAATAAGATCGCCAGCTTTTAGGCCGGCCTTATAGGCAGGTGTATCTTCAATGGGAGCAATAACCATTAATTTTTTATCTTTCATACCAATGTGGATACCTATTCCGCCAAACTCGCCAGAAAACTCTTCCTGCATGAGCTTGAATTCATCTAAATCTATGTAGGATGAGTGCGGGTCCAATTCCTGAAGCATCCCCTGAATGGCGCCTTTGATTAGCTCCTGACGATCCTTTTTCTGGACATAATTTTGTTCAATGAGGTGCAGAACCTGACTGAAACGTTTTAGAGCTTCATAATTACTGCTATTTTTTGCTAAGCTGGAACCTGGAGTAAGACTAAAAAGAACCAAAAGAACTATAGTTCCCAGGATGTGACCCAAACGCATAATTTCCTCCGTTTTCATAAAGTTAGTCACAATGTTCAATGTTACAAAGCATAGGGTATAAAATTTAAGGAATAAGACTCATGGTCTAAGGCTTAAGATAGTAGAATATAAAATTTTAAAAGCGTTTGAGGGTGAAGTGCTGCGCCAATCCTCCAAGTTTTAAACTCAAATTCCTTAACTTCCCCCTTCATACCTTTCACCGCTCTGTTCAGCCGAGCCAATACAAAGGGTTAATCGGTTTTTGGCCAAAACGCAATTCAAAATAAAGTCCGCTCTCTTTGAGTTGCGGATAGAAACCACAGACTCCTATAGGCTCCCCTTTTTCTACCTCTTGGCCGAGCTGGACAAACGTTTTGGCCAGAAACGCATACAAACTATAATAGTTTCGACCATGAAAAATAATGACCACTTTGCCAAATCCGCGTAAAGTATCGTTATGGACAACTTTGCCCCAGGAAACAGACTTGATGGTGGTGTTGGGGGGCAGGGCCAGGCTGATCCCCCTTTGTGGTGGTCTGGCAGATAGATTGAATCGTTTTTTTATTTTGCCTTTGGCCGGCCAAGGCAAATAGCCTTTAAGTCGGGCAAAATCTCTGGTGGTGAGAACTTTTAACTTGTAATTAAGAGAGTGAATTGTAGATAGAATTTCCTGGATTCTTTCCTCTTGGGCCAGTCTTCGGGCTCTGATTTCCTGAACTCTTTGCAGATAAGTTAATTTTTCTTTTAGCAGTTTGTCTTTTGTGTGATTGATTTTTTTTACCTGTACCAAAGCCCTTTCTTTTACTTCCTGGAGTTGGGCTAACCTGGCAGAAATTTGATTTGACTGTGATTTGAGTTTGGCAAATGTGGACCGAGCATGGGTATAGAGATTTTTTAGCCACACAATATACCGGTCTGCCTCAGCCCAATTTTGGAGCTGACCAAGATTTGGGGTCAGGTTTTGCAGGTAAATGGGCCATAAAGTAAACAGAATTTGATTAAGTCTTTTTTGGGTCTTTTTTTGCCTCGTAATTAGATGTTGGTATTCTTTTAAAATCGAGGCCTCTTTGGTTTTTATGCTTGAAAGCTCTTGTTCCTGGGTCATTAACTGTTGGGTAATATTTTGTACTCTAGCCTCGATTTTGGCCAGTTGTGTATACAAACTTTTTTCTTTTTTTGATAATTTTTTAATGATTTGTTTTTCATTGCGTAAGGTTTGTTTGTTTTTTTGGATTTTTAGCTTCAAGGCTCCTGGCTCAAGACTGAACCCCAGGTTAGGTGAAAGTAGGAAATAAAGAGATAAAAAATAGATTATGAAGGGTGAAAGTCTGGTGTGTAGTTTATAACAGGTTGTCATTTTGACTAAAAACTGTTTTGTGGTAAGCATATAATTATCTGAAATTATTAAAAATATTTGCCGTGTACATCTCAGGCAGCAAAAAGTGTTCGCTCCCCGTCAGTTCATCAGTAAGAGTAATTTCTTAATTTTTTCCAACCTTGGCCTAGATACTGGAAATAACCTTAATATTCAAGCTGCATACATCCTTTATCGGTAGGAGCCTCGGGGGATCCAAAAAATGTGGTTGTTATGATACGATTTGACGAAGTTTTTGCTCTAAAGTAATTGGCTAATTTTCTTGGCTATTTATGGGATTGGAATATTTTCAACTCGAGCAAAGACACTTGTTGTTCGTTAATCAATTAAGGAAAGCTTTGCTCGGCTAGGCCTTTTAAATGGTCTGTTACCAGACAGTCTATGGGGTACTATCCGATCGCTGCACTTTGGTTGAGTAGGTGAGTGGTTGAGTAGGTAGGATGGTAAAAGGAAAAGGCTATCGGCTATCCTTGTAACCTCAATGTCATTTTGAGACTTACTAAATAAGTGCCCTTACTAGTACTTGAAGAATAAAATATTTTCAAAGCCACGGAGTAGTTTTCTGTCTCTCTGCTTCAGCTTAATCAAGAAAAACATCAATTCTCGTTGCAAGCAGAATGTAATAAACGATGAATAATCCTGGATAAATGCATCAAAAATCTATAATGTTGGCTACCTTTGAATGTAGGATTTACTTTGAGGGGTAAAGCATAATTAGAAAAATTTGGCCGTTAGATTTTTGTCTTTGGAGGAGATATTTATGAATAGTAATTTGGGCAGAAAGTTAGAAAATAAGGCTGTCCAAAATGCCAATTTGAGGCAGATCGTCAAACGAATTGACGATCTGCCTGTTGTTCCGGCTGTAGCAATCCAGGCTTTGAAACTCTCTCTTCAAGATGATGTTGACCTTAAAAAGCTTGGACAGGTTGTTGAAACAGATGCTGTTTTAACCGCCAAAATCTTGAAGCTAGTCAATAAGGCTTCCATGGGATTGAGTCAAAAAAAGGTGATTTCAGTTCAACAGGCAATTAATCTGATTGGCTTGAATGCCTTGCGCAGTGCCCTGTTAGGAGTAATGATCAAGGAATATTTAGTTGGAGATGATAAGATTGTTTCTAAAAATTATAAAGAATTATGGGCGCATAATTTGTTATGTGCCATTTTGGCCCAGGAAATT
Source organism: Desulfovulcanus ferrireducens (assembly GCF_018704065.1). Classification (NCBI taxonomy): domain Bacteria; kingdom Pseudomonadati; phylum Thermodesulfobacteriota; class Desulfovibrionia; order Desulfovibrionales; family Desulfonauticaceae; genus Desulfovulcanus; species Desulfovulcanus ferrireducens. The sequence goes on from NZ_JAGUQP010000020.1 coordinate 23,521, forward strand.
GCACAAAAAACGTATCCTGAGTTGAAAAACACCTCCTTTGTGGCTGGACTACTTCACGACATGGGTAAGTCAGTCATTATGGATGTCTTTCCGGAGAAATATGAGCAGATAAAAGAGAGTCAAGATAAACTTAAGATATCCCAGTTTGAAGCCGAACAAAAGCTCTTGGGAACCAACCATTCTTTGGTAGGAAAGATTTTGGCCAAGAATTGGAAACTTCCTGAAGAATTCATTGATTGTATATGGTTTCATCATCAGCCAATAGATTCTATCCAATGCCTGGAGGCAGGAAAGGAGCTCATTTATATTGTAATTATGGCTGATATCCTGGCCCATGAGATTTTTTGTGATCAATCTCTAAGTCGGGATACTGCGATTTGTCTTGATAAGTTAAAGAAAATTTTACGTTTAAATGACCAGGAAATTGAACAAATTAAATTAGAAGGGGCCAAGACTTATTCTGAAAAGGCAGGTCTTTTTTCTTTAGATAGTGATTTTTACAAAATTTTTCATGAAATTATCCAACGTGCCAATAAAAAATTGTCAGAAATGGCCTTGGAGGTGGAACATAAAAATGTTCAGCTTGCCCGGACCAATAAAATCCTTCAACTTGCCCACAATCTGAGTCTCAATCTGACTTCTGTCCTGACGTTGCAGGAGTTGTTTCAGGGAGTGGTTAAGGCTTTTCAATGTGTTCCGGATATTCAGGTAGGGATAATTTATATAATCGATTTGGATACCAGGGAGTTAGAAGGACAGATATGGTTAGATTCGCATCGTACAAGAAATTTACTCTGTTTTTTAGATAAAGAAGGGATACCGGTCTGGGAACATGATGACCAGAGCATACCCGAGGAGTTAAAAAGAGCCATTTGTATGTATAAAGCCCGCTCCGGTAGTGATGTCTCAAAAGTTAGCTATGATTTCTCTCCTCCGTTTCATATATTCAATTTTTGCACTAAAAAAAGTTTGATTGGAGAACTATGTTTAGTTTTTAAAAAGGGCCTGAATGAACTCTATTCGCGCGAAAAGTTAATCTTTAATCAAGTCTCTAATCTCATTGCTTCAACTTTGGAAAGGATTTTTATCTATGAAAAGCTGGAAAAGCGCTCTGAAGAATTAAGTCAGGCCTTGTGGCGGAATCAACAGATAAACTTACAATTACTGCAAACTGAGCGATTGGCTGCAGTTGGTCAATTGGCAGCTGGAGCAGCCCATGAGATCAACAACCCTCTGGCAATAATTTCTGCCAGGGCTCAACTTTTACAGTTTAAAGAAACTGACGCCAAGAAAAAGAAAGAGTTGGCTCTTATAACAGAACAAATTGAGAGAATAAGCCGTATTTTGTCCAGCTTAATGGATTTTGCTCGCCCAAGTCCGCCTAAGTTGACAGATGTAAATCTGCATGAGATTTTGGATAAAGTTTTAGAATTCGTTAGTAATGGGCTAAAAAAGCATAATATATCTATTATTAAGAATTATGATAAGAATTTGCCAGTAATCAAAGCTGATCCTGCCCAGTTGGAGCAGGTTTTTTTGAATTTATGTATCAATGCACAGCATGCTATGGAGAAATCTGGGGGTAACTTGACTCTGGTTACCGAACATTCAGAAGACGGGCAAAATGTAATCATTAAAATCATAGACCAAGGAGAAGGAATTCCTAAAGAAAACTTAAATAAAATTTTCGATCCTTTTTTTACGACCAAGGAGGAGGGAAAAGGGACAGGGCTTGGGTTGTCTACTTCATTTGGAATTATCAACAATCATTTTGGAACTATAAGAATTGATAGTGAAGTGGGTAAAGGGACTACAATTACCATCGAATTACCGGTCAATATTGAGAGTTTGAGACCTGTCGATCAGGATATTTTGGATGCAAAATTAAAGGCTGTTGGAGGAGTCAAACCTAAAGTTTTGGTTGTCGATGACGAGGAGCATATTCGAGACATCCTCAAGGAGACTTTAGAGGGCGAGAATATGCTTGTGGATACAGCCGACAACGGCCAGGAAGGTTTAGAAAAATTGTTGACAGAGAAGTATGATCTCCTTCTTTTAGATATAAGGATGCCTTTGCGGGACGGGTTGTCGTTGCTGCGGGAAATAAAAAAGCGAGACAAGTCTTTACCAGTTATAGTCATAACAGGTATGGCTACTCATGAAGAGATGGAAGAGGCGCTTGCTCATGGTTCCTGTAAATGTATACGAAAACCTTTTCATATCAAAACACTTTTAGAGGAGATTCATAAGTCTCTAACCGGAGAGTAATGGCAGATTCTAAAACCAGGATTATTTCCATCGCCAGCGGAAAAGGAGGGGTGGGGAAAACCTCGTTGGCCCTCAATCTCTCTTGGGCTTTAGCTCACTTGGGTCACAAGGTATGTCTTTTGGATGCTGACCTTGGCCTGGCCAACGTGGATGTTTTGCTTAAGATAACACCACGATTTACTTTGGAAGATGTAATCCTTAATAATTTACCCTTGTCCAAGGCTTTAAACAGCGTACATCCACGTTTGGATGTTATTTCAGGGGGCTCAGGGGTGGCGGCTTTGGCTGATTTGTCCAGAGAAAAACGCATCTATCTGGTTGAGCAGTTTAAATCTCTACAGGACTATGATTTTATAATTTTAGATAATTCACCGGGAATTAATAGCCAGGTTATATCTTTTTGTCTTGCTTCCAAGGAAATAGTTGTTGTTATAACCCCTGAACCAACTTCTATTACTGATGCTTATGCTTTGACTAAGGTATTGAAAAGTAAGGGTTTGCAATTTCCACCTCTTCTGCTCTTTAATCGGGTAAGGCCAGATATTAACGTTTTAACTATTTTTGAAAAGTTAAATAATACCAGTAAAAAATTTTTAAATATTCCCCTGTTGTTTTTAGGAGAAGTAAGTGAGGATCAAATTTTTGCCCAGGCCATAAATGAAGGTCGTCCTATTCTGGAATTAGATAAGACAGGGGAGAGCTCACAAAGTATTTTGGCCATTGCCAGACGGCTTGCTCAGAGACCTCGTTCCAGATTATTTCAAACAAAGCCAGAGGAGTTTTGGGAAAAGTCTGTTATAAATTATTTGTGTGAACAGGACCAAAGCATTGCGTCGGGCTGTAAATCAGAAAGTTTATCCATTCAAGACTCAGTAAAAAAGATTGAACTTTTAGTGCATGATTTGTCGAACCTTGATTCAGTTAGATTAGCTGAAGTTAATGACTTAAAAAGACGCCTCGCTGCAATTGAGGCCAAACTGAAAGATGTGATGAGCAAAATATCAGAGGGCGAGGATAAAAGTGGTCTTATTCCCATTGGCCTAATTTGCCCAGACTCCTATATGCGAGAGACATTGGAATATCTTCTGAAGGAGCAAGGATATTTAGGAATTAATTTAATGACCGAAAAAAATAAGGACATTAATCTCTATATAGCTTGTCTGCAACGCTATGAGCCAAAGATAATAAATCTTTTAAAAGAGTTAAAAAGTGTCCCCTGTATCTGGTTAGCTGAATTTTCGGAAGATATACCCTTTTGGGTTCAGGATTTAAATGTTGTGAAAGTCTTTAAAAAGCCTTTTGATGTACAAAATATTTTTCAGGCCATGGTAGAAACTTTGCAAGGCAAGATTGTTTAGCTTCGAACTTGTACCTGAATTGAGCGATTTTTTTGCAGTTCAAACCTTGAGATTGTTTCGCTTCACTTTTTTTCGCTCGCAATGACAAATTTCGCCCCTGTCATTGCGAGGGCAGCGAAGCCGCCCGTGGCAATCTCACCCATTTGGATGATAATCTATGACTCAATATTATTGATTTATAGAGTCTGTGGCTCAACCCTATTTTGACTACCGATTAGAAATCCTGGTTTCTTGAAAGCCTTGCAAAGGGCTGGGTAAACCATCTTAGCGAAGCTTGCGGATAAGCAGAGCATCGGGGTGACAAAGCTAAATATCTGGGACTATTTGCCATAACTATCGACAATAAAAAGACTGTTCATTTATCCCAAATGTACCATTATGCTCTGCCCGCAAGCAAGCTATAGATGGGTCCAGGCATTTGCACCAGCTTGCAGGATTGAAAAAAAATTATGAAAAATTGTCCGCTGAGTAAGGTTTGGCCACAGGCTTTTATAAAAATTGACAAAATTCTCTAGCCTGGTCAGTTAATATATTGGCAGGTCCATCCTTATACAGGATAAGGGGTGGTTCAAGACAAAGACCGGGACCACCATTTTTTACGGCTTGTAGAAGAAAAAGTTTGGCCGGCTTATTCATGCGACCATATACGGGACGCATTTTTTTTGGAGTTAACCTGTTTGCTTTTAGTTCCGTCATCACTTCAGCCAGCCTTTCTGCCAAATAGATAATCCCGACCATTTTTTTGTTTTTAACTGCAAACCTGGCTGCTTGGACAAAAGTATTCAGCGTGGCTGAGGTCTCAAAGCGGGCAATGTTTTTTTCTTTATATGGGGATATTCTGCCCTGGCCATGGGGGCGATAAGGCGGGTTCATCAAGACCAGGTCAAAGCTTTCCGCCTCAACCGAACTGCGGTTGATCTGTTTAATATCCAGGAGAAGGGTCTGGTACCTGTCTTTAACGCCCAAGTTTTTAGCGTTTTCCTCGGCGCAAGAGATCATTTGTGGATCACAGTCCACACCTGTTACCTTCAGATTTAGATCGGGATTGGCTAGTATTATGCCCAGTCCAATAATTCCGCAGCCACACCCCAAGTCCAGAATTTTCCAACCCTCTCCGGGACGAATAAAGGTGGATAGAAGCAAGGCGTCAACAGAAAAGCGAAAACCCTTCTCAGGTTGCTTGAGGCCGCGGGGGAAGTGTTTAATGTTCAAAGTTCAAGGGTCAAGGTTCAAGGTTCAATGTTTAATGTTCAAGGTTGTCTTTCGCCTTTAGCCCATAGCCTTTCGCTTTTTTAATGCCAGAGATAAAAAAGCAGTCCGGTTGGCAGTTTAGGGTAAAAATAGGTGGATTTTCTGGGCATAACCTGACCGGACTGACAAACAGTCTGTAAAATAGACATGGACACAGGTTTCAATAAAAAGGCGGCCTGGATATTTCCCTGGTCAACCTTGGTTATGGCTTCGGAGGCAAAGGGAGTATAGCTCAAGAAACTTCCCGAAGAGAGTTCCTGCTCAGTGAGCCCCAGGGTTTGACGCAAAAAATATTTATCTAAAACATGGGCTCCGATCTGATCAAAGGTGTTTTTTGACTCGCCTTTTGGTTGCAGGAGGTAGTAGCTTCCAGGAATGTAAAGGATACAACCGGCAGGATTTGTGATGTTGTCTAAGCTGTCCTGATGGTCAACTTTTTGGATAGAATAATTTTTCTCGGCTATTTTTAAGATTTCCTGCCAAGAATACATCTTTTCCCAGGACAGCATGCGATGGTACGGGAAAATCTCCAAACCAGGTGAGGAGATATTGCTCAAGTAGGTAAATACATAATCCCAAGGTTTAGGGTCTTCTATGGTGCCAGGACCTTGTTCCTGCTGAAATTTCAAGGCTGTTTCGTATCGATGATGACCGTCGGCAATATAAATTTTCTGGTTCTCGAGCAAACTGGCAATTTTTTCATTTTCTTTTTTCGGGACGAGCCAAAGCCGGTGGCGGATATTTTCCTCCTGAACAAAGTCAACTATGGGAACACTATTTTGAAGTTCACTGCCTATTTTGGTAAGGGTAAGCTCCGGATCATCATAAATTCCAAAAATAGGGCTTAACTGGCCCCCGGTAGCCCTCATTAGTTTTAACCGGTCAGCCTTGGCTTTAGGATAGGTCTGTTCATGAGGGAAGACCTGCCCTTGCCCAAAAGGGGTTAATCTCAGACCTCCCAGTATCCCCCACCTGGTATGTGTTTTACCGTCTACAGTATAATCAGTGGCCAGAATATAGAAGTGGGGATCATTGGTTTTAGAGATAATTCTTTCAGCTTTCCAGGCGGTTAAGATGTTCGCGGCTTGATCATAACTTTCTGGTAAGTCTATATGCACGGCATTATACGGGCTTTGTTTGGCCAGGTTCTGGCGAGCAGGAGCAGATAGGACATCATAAGGGGGAGCTATAACCTGCTCAGGTTTTAAGGCTGGATTGGACCAAGAATAAGAATAAAAGTTTAAAGGTATAAATTGGGGCATTTGACAATAACTCTCCTTGTTAAATTTTAAGTAGGAGCGCTGCTAGTGAGCGCGGTCCTGCTTTTTAGCCACACATATCTCTGGCTTAAGGGTTGAGGAACACTCACAGGATGTTTGTTCGATACCAATATCAATTGAGGAAGTAAACCAGCACATATTGTCCCGGGAATCATGGATTACGGATTAAAGCTCGCCATAAAATTTGGCCGGGGGAAATTTTTAACAGCAAACTGGAATAAAAATAACCCAAGGCCCAGAGTGGGATAGACAAAAGTGCTATCCATTGAAAACTGGCCAGGGCTGTTACGCCGGCAAGAAGCGCAAAACTTAAAAGAATCATTTTTAAGATTTCACCAGCCCCTGTAAACCAGGGACCGATTTTTTTGCGTAAATAAAAACCCAGGAGCAGAACATTGACCCAGGAGGAGATGCTTACAGCTAAAGCCAGCCCAACATGAACTAGTTTTTGCATCAGAAAGTAGCCTAGAGTTATATTGATAAGCATACATATAAAAGCAATTTTAACTGGAGTTTTTGTATCTTCTAAAGAGTAAAAAGCTGAAATTATAGACCTAACACAGGAAAAGGCCGGAAGACCAATGCAATATCCAACCAGAGCGTTGGCAGTGGCCTGGACTGCATGCGATGAAAACGCGCCATGGCCAAAGAGAACTTTGACTAGTGGATAACTTAGCCCAATAAGACCAGCAGTGGCTGGCAGACTGATAAACAGAGTTAAGCTCAAGGATGAGTTTAAGGTATTTTTAAAAGCATCCATGTTTTGTTTAGTGGCCAGTTCGGATAAAGAAGGCAGTGCTGCAGTGCTTACGGCTACTCCAAAGACCCCCAGTGGAAACTGGACCAGGCGGTCGGCATAATAAAGATAGGAGATGGATCCCAGAGGTAAAAAAGAGGCCAGTATAGTGCTAAAAACTATATTTAATTGATAGACAGCAGCCCCCACAATGGTAGGCAGCATTAAGTGGCCTATTTTTTTTACGCCTTTATTTCGCAAGTCAAATGGACCCTTCCATTTAAAACCAATGGTTCGGAGGAAAGGCTGCTGCAGGAGCCATTGACCAAGGCCTGCTACCAGTACCCCGATAGATAGAAATAAAGGGACGCTGTCGCTGCTTAGATGTAAGAAGTAGGCCAGCAGGGCAAAGGAGATGAGAACAATGTTCAGGATTGAGGGGGCCAGTGACGGGGCCAGGAAGTGATTCATGGAATTTAATATACCCATGCATAGGGCAACAGAAGAAATAAAAATAATATAGGGAAAACAGATGCGCACAAGCCTCACAGTCAAGGCAAACACCTCGGGATTTTTTTTGAATCCCGGGGCAATAATTGAGGTTATGGGGTTGGCTAAGAATATACTTAAGCAAACAATTATTCCCAGGATTATTAACAGCCAGACTTGAACAGAGCGGGCCAGTAAAAATGCCTGGCCCAAGCCTTGTTCGTTTTTGGTGCGGGTAAAGACCGGGACAAAGGCCATGGTCAGAGAGCCTTCTGCAAACAGGCGGCGCAACAAATTAGGCAGTCGAAAAGCTACAAAAAAGGCATCCGCAAAAGGGCCTGCGCCCAAGGCAAATGCAATGATTAGATCCCGGCCGAGACCAAGTATCCGGCTTATGAGGGTAGCCCCGGCCACCAGGCTGGCATTACGAGCCAGAGAATGGATAGAAGAACTTTGGCTTTTAGTCACGAATTACAAATCTTATAATTAAGTTTACATCCCAAGATATATTTTTTTGATTTCAGGGTTTGTTAACAGGGCTTCTGATTTGCCCTCCATGGCGATCCTTCCCGTATCCAGGACATAAGCATAGTGGGAATTTTCAAGGGCTAATTGCACATCCTGTTCTACCAGAAGAACAGTATTACCCTCTTTGTTTATACTGTGAACTATTTCGATCAGGTTATCCACTATTAATGGTGCAAGACCTAAAGACATTTCGTCCACCAAAAAAACAGTTGGCCGACCCATCAGGCCTCTGGCCATGGCCACCATTTGCTGTTCCCCGCCGGAAAGGGAGCCGGCCTTTTGTTTTCTCCTTTCCTTTAGTCTGGGGAATAGAGTATAGACATGTTCCAGGTCTTTGGGAATTTCAGGATCTTTTTTGCGGTGATATGCACCCATCAGAAGATTTTCTTCCACTGTCATTTCAGGAAACAGCCTTCTTCCTTCGGGCACATGGATGATTCCCCTTTTTACAATTTCATCGGAAGGCAGTCCTTTTAATGACTCTCCATTGTAAATGATATCTCCTTTTTGATAACTCAATAATCCGGACAATGTCTTCAAAAAGGTTGTTTTCCCGGCACCGTTGGAACCGACAAGAGCAACAATGGAACCCTTTTCTATTTTCAGATTAATATCCCACAAAACCTGAACATCTCCGTAAGAGACGTCTAAGTCTTTTACTTCTATCAGGGCCATTTTATCTCCTTTATTACGCTGCCAATTGTTTATACCTTTTCCCAAGGTAGGCCTTAATCACTTTCTCGTCGTTCAATACCTTTTCCGGAGTACCTTCGGATATCTTTTCCCCATGGTGCAGGACAAAGATCCGATCGCATATGGCCTTGATCACACGCATTACATGCTCAATGACAAAAAGCGTTATGCCCTTTTCGCGGATTTTTAGCATCAGCTCGATAGCCTGGTCTGTTTCGCCGGGGTTTAAGCCGGCCATAACTTCATCAAAAAGGATTACCTCTGGTCCCATGGCCAGGGCTTTAGCCACTTCCAGCCTTTTTCTCGAAGCCACATTCAGGCTGTCGGCCTTTACGCTTTTATATTTCCCCAGACCAACGAAATCCACCACATCAGAGGCTATTTCCAGGGCTTGCTTTGTGTTACGCTGTTTACCTTTGCTGCCGAACATGGCGCCGACAGCCACATTTTCCAAAACTGTCATCCCTGGAAAGGGTTTGACAATCTGGTAAGTCCTGGCGACTCCCAACCTGCCGATCTGGTGGGGCTTGAGTCCCTTTATAGACTGGCCTTTGAAGAAGACATCGCCACTGGTTATGGAAATATTACCGGATATCATGTTTACCAGGGTAGTTTTGCCACTGCCATTGGGTCCGATCAGACCCAAAATTTCTCCTTTATAAAGCTCAAAGTCGACCTTGTTGTTGGCTCTAAGGCCACCGAAGTCTTTTGTTAGTTTTTCTCCCTTTAAAATAGGTTCTTTTTTTTCCATGATAAAATCCCTTTAATTCTCTATTTTCCCTATTTCCCCCATCAACCCATCAGCCCATTCACTCATCAGTCCATTCACCCATCCACACACTCACACTCTATGTTGCCTTATATTCTCCATGAAATAGGCCATGCCTATTTTTCTTTTTCCGCTTATAATATCGTATATTCCCTTGGGGGCGAACAGGATGGCAATAATGATTATTGTCCCGAAAAATAGTGTATGCGCGATAAGAAAGTGATTGGATAAGAACTCGGAGATTAATTCGATGGAAATTGCACCGATTAGGGGGCCGAAAAGGCTGCCAATACCTCCGAAAACAGCCATAACAATCATCTTTACTGTTACCCCGACATTAAAAACCGGTTCCGGTTTAATAAAGCCTTGCTGATAAGCATATATGCTTCCGGCCAGTCCGGTAAAGAAACCGCTCAGGCAAAAAGCAATGGTTTTGAAGAGGGTTGTGTTTATGCCGGCTGAGGCGGCCGCGTCCTCGTCTTCTCTTATGGCGATAAGTCCGTACCCTAGTTTGTTTTTCAAAATGAGGAAAGTAACAATAAGTAATACTGCTAATACCCCAAAGGATACAAAGTAGAAAAATTTGTATGTAACATCAACCGTGAAATCAGGCATGGGCAGATATAGTCCGGAATTGCCCTCTGTGATTTCCAGGTTCTGGACCAGTGCCTTCATTGCTTCGGCAACACCCAAAGTGGCGATAGCAAAATAATGTCCTTTAAGCCTAAGGACAGGCAATCCCATTAAAAGAGCAAACAAGGCGCATCCCAGACCGCTTAACAAAAGGGCGAGAAAGAAATTTATATTTAACAAGTTCATAAGCAGGGCGGTTAAATACGCTCCTATTCCGAAAAAGACTACGTTTCCGAATGAACCGTAGCCTGTATAACCCCCGATGAGGTTCCAGGAACTGGCCATTATAGCAAAAAGAATGATATCCGTACAAAACCTGATGATAAAGTTGCCTACAGTAAAAGGGATTGTCAAACCGACCAGGATCAATGCTATAATTAAAATATTTTTTTTCATCTTTGAGCTTTCCCCCCTAATATTCCTTTGGGCATAAAGATAAGGACCAGCACAAGTATGGTGAAACTGATCAGGTTTTCATAGGTTGAGCCGAACCAGTTAGTCCCGATGGCCTCAACAACGCCCAGGGTCAATCCGCCGATTAACGGACCCAGCATGGTCCCCAGTCCCCCGACTATGGTTACGACAAAGGATTTCAGAGTAAGGTGACCTCCCATGATCGGATTGACAGGAAACAAGATGGCCCACAAGGTTCCTGCGGCTGCTGCCAGGCTCGTGCCTATGGCATAGGTTATGGCATAGATATTGGACACTTTAACACCGGCCAGTTTTGCTGCTTCTATATCCTGGGATGTAGCCCTGATAGCCCTCCCCAGCCGGGTTTTGTTCAAGACAATAAACAGGATGATACTGATTATTATTGCCAGGGCAAAGGCAGCTAGTCTTACATATGGAATTGTTGCTCCCATAAATTCAAAATTTGCCGCTGCATAGGCAACCTTGACCTTTCTTACATCGGCAGTCCACAAAATCAGAGCGGCGTTTATGATAAAAATTTCTATTCCGAAAGCCAAAAGCAGAGTGGTCAAAATTTCAGCTCTGATGACAAGATTGATCAGGTTTTTCTGGATTGCATAACCTATGAAAAACATAATGCCCATAGAGAAGACTAGACTGACAAAAGGGTCCATTCCCATCAGTTCAAATAGCCAGTACGATGTATAGGCCCCAAGCATAATAAACGCACCATGTGCGATGTTGATTATGTCCATAACCCCCCAGATAAGAGACATCCCAAGGGCCATAAGAGCATATAAACCACCTTTTAGTATCCCATTGATAATGACCTGCAAAAGCATATTTTTTCCCCTTTAAACTTGAACCGTCAATCGTGATACAAGATTTTTGGAAAGAGACTTTGAGCGCTTTTTAAGTAAGCCAATTATTCTTTTTTGCTATGAGAATTAAAAGAATAATTGGCCTGTTTTAACCATATTGCTGCAGGGGTCTCGAATCTTGAATAGACTAAACGTAAAGAGACGCCTGCTGTTTTTTGGGAATAATGAATAATTAAGGTAAGTTAGGTTTTGAGTTTGAAAAGACTCAAGAAATTGTCCGGTGGATGAACATCCACCGGACAATTATTTTGCTAGTCTTATCTCTCTTTCCACTTTGGAATGGGATATACTGGTTTTTTATATTCATGGGGATAGACTTCGTAGACACTGTTGTCCAATATTTGCAACACAACACTTGTGCCTTTTATCTGGCCATTGGGATTAAATTCAACACGACCGTAGATGGTATCCAGTTTTGTGGAGGCAATCATTTCCCTCACTTTTTCTCTGTCCAGAGTCCCGGCTCTTTCAATGGCATTTTTTATGACTGCTACACAAGCAATACCGGCAGCGTTGTGATAGTCAGGTTCATATCCGAATTTTTTTTCAAATATTTTAATAAACTCCTTTGTATCTTTGAAAATATATCCTTTGAAATTCATCTGGGTAGACCAGGAGGCTACTCCATAAATATAGTTTGCATCTTTGCCCAGGGCCTTTCTGAAATCAGCTTCAGAGGGACCAACGGTGAGACTGATCATTTTAGGATTAACGTCCAGTTCTTTTGCCTGCTGGGTGAAGTTCAGGGATTCTTCCGTGTGTCCGGCAACCAACACTACATCGGGGTTTTTGGCTTTTATTTTGGTCAACACTGAGGTGAAGTCAGATGTTCCTTCGGCATATTTTTCATAAATAACTACTTCATAGCCCATCTTTTCTGCGATCTTTTTTGTACCTTTTGCGACACTGACATCAAATTTATCATCGGCAAAAAGAATAGCTATTGTTTTTGGTACAGGGTTGACTGTTTTTAAAAATTCCAGGGTAGATTTAAAATACTCTCCGGCAGCAGGAAGCAATCCAAAGATATATTTATTTCCTCTGCTAAAAATTTTACCCGAAGCGCCGCCACCTTCTACCATAGGAACCCTATATCTTCTGGCAACAAGACTGTCAGGAATGGTGATACCGCTGCTGTATGGTCCAAGCAAAAAATCAACTTTGTCTTCACTGATTAATTTTTCTACCAGTCTGGAGCTTTCCGTGGCCTCGCTCTTGTCATCATAATATATAATTTCTAATTTATATCTTTTTCCTCCAATCTCAATGCCGCCTTTTTTGTTAATTTCTTCTACTGCTAAATTGTAGGCATCAACATAGAGTTTACCTGACCTGCTTTTCTTACCGGTAAATGAAATGGCACAGCCTAGTTTAATCACATCCTTTGCAAAGCTTAAACTTGAAAAGGAAATCAATAAGGCCAGGCAACCTAGAGTAACTAGAATTTTTTTCACCACTTCTACCTCCCTCTGGTTTAGACGTTTGTTTAAAGATTAAAGTAGATATTTTTGCCCTTGTATAATTTTTTTCTTAGATTTCAGGTTGTTACGGCAGGGAGAGATACATAGTATAATAAATTTTTATCATTTTGCAAAGATTTTAAGTAAATCAATTTATCCTGCCCTCGAAGGAGCAGATGTTTTTGCTTTTTGATTGCTAGTTGAAATTAAAGTTTAGGAGTTAAATTATTTCAATAAATTAAACGAACTAAAAAGAATTGCAGAGTCGTAAATTTGATTTTTTTCAGGCTCATCAAGGTAGTAGCCAATTTTTCTGAGCCTTTTAGTAAAAACTGCTTCAAAGTCGGAACTTTAATTATAGAAATATTTTTTTTGGTAAAGAAAATATATTTTCGGTAAATGGTTTATAGGAGCAGAGATTTGTTCTGAAAATAAGGGGTGTTAGCAGAGAAGTCGATATTTGAGAGAGCATGAGCGGTTCACAAACTTAGCCGGCGCCGGGCAGGGTGATTCTAGGAGTTGGTTTTCTGAGACTTTATTTCAAGGTATTCTTTTTTTTGTTTGAAATTTTTCATTGTAAATTGACCCACCAATGATAAGGAAGCCTCCTATCGTAGAGATAGGAGGGAAGAGAGGTGATAAACATGGAAGATAGGGTTACATTGAAATAGGCAAACATGCCGCATCTCTATTCTTTAAGCTCATTTCAAAAAGGTACGAAAAGACGTCAACCATAGTCACAACTAATAAACCTTCTGCTTGATGAATAGGGAGATATTTTTGGAGATGAAATCGTAGCTGCCGCCATCCTTGATAGTATGTAACACCACATGCACTGATATGGTTATGAAATACGTTGTTATGGATACATCATCCATAGGTCTTATATCTGTCATGTTTGACCGCCGCATCAGCATGCACAAACAGGTCATTGAGGATATAATAAAATTGTTTGGTAAAAGAAGGATTTTGCGCGGAGTAAGAAACAATGTGCGTTTGGCGGAGGTATTTAATGCTGGAAAAACCAAACAGATATTTTGCGCCCAAAAGAATTGGGGCGATGGATTATCATCTGCTGCCCGATGACATTGAAGCCCTCACCAACACAAACACCAACCAGGAAAGGTAAAGATGAAAAAAATAGTTGACTATTCAACTATCTGTTTTAATAAGCATGGAAAACTTTTTTAAAAGGGCGGGTTGCGATGTGCAAAGGGGCAAAGACGCCAGGGGAGGCCCTGGACGAACTCAACTCTGGTTGCAAACCAGACCTGATTATCACAGACATCAATGTACCTGTTATGGATGGCATGACCTTTATAAAAGAAATTCACAAAATAACAGGGTATAAGGGGGTAAATTTTTGCTCATTTTAATGCTCACTACCGAATCACAGCAAAGCAAACGTATAGAAGTCAAAAAGCAGGGGCAACCGGCTGGTTGGTCAAACCTGTCAAGGCGCAGGACTTATTGGCAGTAATCAAAAAGGTGTTGTCTTAATAAGTCTTAAGGACCTGATTATTTCCCAGGATCATTGAGGATCATTGCAGGCATTTCCCAAAAGACAGCTGGCAAAGAGCAAGAGGAGAGTTGTTGTGCACAAGAAAAATTGTTGGCAATGGCTTTTTTTCTGCTTTGCATCTGTATTATCATATCTTAGTGGATATGCAACCTTATTCATCCAAAATAAATATAATCTGCACTATTGCTGGTTTTTTATATTATTTATCTTGTTGATATTTTGTATTGCTTCACTATTAAAAAGGAAGTATGAAGAAGATAATAATGAAAAAGAGGAAAAAGAAAAGAAAGCGTTTCAGCTAATACAAAAAAATCTAAAAAATTTAAATATTGTTATAGACAAAGCGCTCAAATCGTTAAACTGTAATGATTTTAATGACAATCAACAGATAGTATTGCAATGCTGCTGCAATGGTAGTGAAAAAAGTATAGAGTATAACTATATTTTGTCTAATTTATATGAGATTTCATCAATTTTAGAAATTTTTATTGATAGGGTTAATCATATTGTAGTATTAAAACATCAGCTTGATGCCAACCATGCTCAGGAACTCACATCGTTGACCAACCAATATGCCACTATGGAACAAATCATAAAACAAATAGTTAACGAACTAGCTCTCATTAACAAGATTATTGTCATGCAACAAATTTCTATTACAGATAACACTGACGAAGCTGCCAAAGAAATTATCTCTCAATTAAACTCCATTGACAATGCAGTCCAGACTATTCTGACCATCGCTCGTGATGGCATTGAACAAATAAATCAAATCGTTGCCCAGGTATCTGACAAAGGAGCAACAACTTGGAATGATTTG
The DNA here is from genome assembly GCF_018704065.1 of Desulfovulcanus ferrireducens. NCBI lineage: Bacteria > Pseudomonadati > Thermodesulfobacteriota > Desulfovibrionia > Desulfovibrionales > Desulfonauticaceae > Desulfovulcanus > Desulfovulcanus ferrireducens. The sequence goes on from NZ_JAGUQP010000020.1 coordinate 38,623, forward strand.
ATAAGTTCTCTTACCAGTCATGTTTATGACCAAATGCAGACTATTACCGACAATATAGCCAATGTTCAATCTGTATTCTCCGAAGTCAAGAATTTAGAAAAATTAATTGATGAAGTTAAACATATTGCTGACCAGACAAAACTGCTTTCCTTAAACGCCGCAATAGAGGCGGCTCGCGCTGGTGAGGCAGGCAGAGGTTTTGCAGTGGTGGCTGATGAAGTGCACAAGCTCTCCAGTCAGTCTCATGCAACAGCAGAGAAAATGAACAAAATGATTATGGGCCTTATAGAAAGCATAGAAAAACGTTTAAAAAATATTATGGCTGAAGCAACAAAACAGCAGTGGGAAAAAGCATTTGAGACCATCAAAAATCAGCTTAACCAGCTTTTTGAAGTCAACGAAAAAACCAACAGCATCTGCTCTCAGACAATGGGAAAGATGCAAGAACAAACTTCCCTGGCTGCGGATATGATCATGGAAGCCTTAAGTAGCATCCAGTTCCAGGACATCATCAGGCAAAAAACAGAAAATATCCAGCAGCTGTTAAATGAGGTAAACGATTATTTTAACAACCTGACAGAAGCCATTGGCACTCAGGAACCCTCAGAAATTGCTGCCCTGCCCATGCCCTCGGCAGATCAACTCAAGAAAAAATACAAGATGGCTGCTGAACGTAAGACCCACGCTTATGCCACAGGTGAAAGCTATTCACTTGATGAAGACGACGGTCCATCAATAGAACTATTTTAAAAATATATACCTTGTAGTTAGTTCAATGTTCGAATTTTTTTTAATTTGTGTAACAAGCGATGATAATTTGCTATACGGTTAATCTGGCTAAATTTTTAACTTTTGAAAATTAAAGAAAATCATTTTATTAGAACAATCATTGTCGGCCATATTAATTACTCAATTCGTTGTCTATATTACGAATAAACTTGCATTTTGGATAATTGGTGCATCCTATAAATTCTTTACCTTTAAACCGGCCTGTTTTTGCAATACGTCTAACCAGTTGATCGCCACATTTAGGACAAGTAGTTGAGTTGGTAGAATATGCTTTTTTTAAATTGTTTACATGTTGTATATCTGTTATTATGGAAGGTTTTAATTGAAATTTTTTAATAGTGCTAATAATATTTAGGACTTCTTCATCAGATAACAATATATATTTTTTAGATTTTATATAGTTAATATAGTTCCATCCATAAATAACATTTTCAGGCATTTGTGTTTTAAATTCGCTATCGCCAACGAAAACAACAATAGAATGAAAATAATGTTCAGGAAGATTTAATAACCTTTCAAGGACTTTGATATGCTTGTAATTTTGATGTAATGGATTTTGAAATTTATTTGTATGTTTATATATTTTTTGTGTCCATATTTTTTGGTTTAGACCACCAAATATCCATCCTTTCATGTTTTTAGTTTCTATAACAAAAATACCATAATTGGAAACGATTATATGGTCAATTTGAGTCGTAGCATTGTGATCATTGATGGTTATATTTTTTAAGATATGATACTGATTTTTATCAAGTGCAAAATATGCAGAAATATTAACTAGAAATTCTCCCAATTTGCCTTTAAAATAAGGCGATTTTAAGAAAGCAATAACTATTACAACAGGAAGAATATATAGAAATATGGAAAAAAATTGATTAAGCAAAATATGCATTATACTTCTTCTTGGCTCTCTATCGTTGTGATTAAGTGATTGGGTAAAATAACATTTCTGAGATGTTTTATCGCTTTAATTTGCTCTTTTTTTTGATAAAGATATAACTAAGTTAATAGCAAGGTAACTGAATGCGCCCTGCATATTTGCAAGTCATATTGCATTGTGTGCTGTTATTGAAGATGTTAAAGGTAAAGCTGCCAATCATTGGACTGTCTGTGCAATTTGCCTAAATAGTTCCCATAGAGGTGATGCAAAAATCTATATCAGGAGAAAGTTGCCCTTTTCAAGGGAAAAAGTTATTCTTTTTATTATTTACCAAAACGAGCAGCATCACTATAAGATTGCAACCAAGGCCCTGCTAAGTCAGGACCTTTTATTTTTTCCATAGCTGCAATCGTACTGTCTGGTGATGTTTATGTAAACGGTTATTATCGAAAAGGCGGGGCTTATGACAATCACACTACCGTTCCGCCACAAACAACAATGTGTGGGATAACTATTCAATAAAAGGCAGCTACAATCACTACACAGGAAAGATAGGAACTAAAAAAACTTATAATTTATATAAAAGCAACTATGGTATCAGGATACAAGCAGGGCAAACATAAATTGAGACCATGCGGCCTGAAAATCCATTTGGCCAAGGGCAGAGTTGGGATATTGAGAAAGATGAAGAATTCAGGCCCAATATTGGTATAAATTCCAGAATAGATGAAGAAGGGTCTGAAACGGGCGGTTTTGATGCGGAGAAGGCTTATCGTGATAATAATGATCTTCTCGCGGTGTAGCTCCAAGGAGGATTCGCAGGTCAGGGTGTTGTGGGGAGGGGCGGAAGAAAATCCGTCTTTACGCGATTAGGACCGAATTTTATAGAATAGATATGGCGCAATAGCCGTCCATATTAAAACAAATATCCAAACCCTGCCCTTGAAAATATTATAGTCGTGAAGGAGTTTACTCCAGGGATGACTCATCACATAATGACCAAAAAGGAACTCAAAAGTAATAGTTAGGATCAGCCAAATAGCACCTATTAAATAAGCCTGCTTTGCTGATTCAATTCGCCAAATTCCTGTGAGAATCCAGATGAAGAATCCTAACAGAGCGATCCCAATTAATGTAGACAATTGATGGGCGGACAACTCGTTCATAAATTGCCCATACCCTTTTTCTCTGATGACTCCGTTAATGATAGCGAGAACGACCAGCCCAATCCAGCTCAGAGCATATTTCATGAGAATGTTCATATCAATCGTGTCCTAACGAGTTTGCAGAAGTTTCCTTTTCGATCCATACGTTTTTGGGGTAAAAAGGGAAGGTTACTACCCAGATTGTTTGCAAGTTTGGCTAAGGCAACCTGAACCTTGAAGCTTGCCACGAAGCTTAAATCCTCGCACTTAAGAGCCCAGCACAAGACCAGAATGATTCTGCCTATGGCGGGCTGAAAGAGCAGGGGGTAATTTCCGTCAAAGAGCTATGGGTGAGAATTCACTCCGGCTACGGCTCCGTAATTTTGATGAAACGGGTTGTGCGGACCCGTAGCATGGTGGTGTGGGTAGGGCCGGAGAAAAGCACATTCTTATCAAATTATGCACTGTTTTTCTTTATAAGGAAAGCAAAAATCACAAAAATCACAAATAGCACCCCAACTGATTTCCAATCCAAATAATTATCAACAACAAAAAACATACTCATTACTAAAACTGTATATATAGCACTTACAAGGTCTAACCAAAGCACTTTCTGTTTACACGGAAACAGAAGATATAGATGCAATACGATCAAAGGAATAATAAACAAGGCAAGAAAAGCAGACAAGCCAATAAACTGAATTGCATTTAAAGCAAGTTCACTGTGTTTTCCCCCTAGTGTTATGAGCCATAGGCCTAGACCAATACCAAGAAGCATACCTGCTGTTATTGCACCAGCAGAAAGACCAGCACGAGACAGCGGCAGAATGATCTTTGTAACAAATGGATGCTTAAGAGCTTCTTCGCCTTTGATTAGCCTCCAGACGGCAAGAATACAGAGACTAACAATACTTAATAGCCCAAAAGTGTTTATAGATAACGATTCTTCAATTATTTTTAGGTATTGACTCGGAAGATTTTTTGTTAAATCAAGACAGACTCCGCCGCCAAGTATTAAAACGAAACCAAATAACAGGAAAACAAAAAAAATTTCCTTAATGCTCTGCAATCCAATAAGCTTAATAGGATTTTTTTCTTCCATTCAGTTTTTTTTTTAGTATATAACGAGTTTATAGAAAAAATCAAATACTACATTCTTAATGTTCGAAGCGACTTCTATCGCTATCTTCTCCATGATAGCAGAATCTAAGACTGTCGCAATTATAGTAAGTCATTATTCGTACCAAGGTGGAGCCTAGTGAAGTCTAGAGTAATGACATGGATTCCAGCTCCATTGATTAATCATCTTTGCCGTAAGTTATTGTTGACTTTGATCAACATACTAAATATTAGTTAAACAAAATTATAGTCCTTAAATTCTTTTTGTGTCAAGAAAATAGTAAAAAATTTTTGTAAATTTAATCTAAACCCGTAAATTCTTTATAAAAAGATAGTGAAAGAATTTTTGTGTAAGCATTGTTTATGCTTAAAAATATAGAGCATCATTATTGATTGGTTTTGCGCGTAAACAAAGTAATTGTCATAAGAGGATATTGCGCCATGCTTAAATATAAAGCATGAAAGATAAAGAGCCATAACGCCTTGTATATATTAACTATTTTGCTAATTATTACCTTTATTTTGCCTCTTATTTATTTTTTTATCTCTTCCACCCATTTAATCTCAGCACCGTCCATATCTGCCTGTCCTGGGCTCGAATTGATAGGCGAGATATTTTTATCAAGTTCACAAAGACTTTCAGCCAAATCAACATTTGGCAGTAGTAGCTCCGGGGTGTATCCGACAGGTGCACTTTGGTTGAGTTAGTTGAGTAGGTGAGTGGTTGAGTAGTTAGGATGGTCAGTGGATATAGGACTCCGTAGTAGAATTTTTTCCTGATTGCCGCCAGATTTTCGATTATTACCACTGGACAGAGTATCTGTACAGGTTTGATTCCTTAATTATGACAAAATTTTGCTAAATATGAACAAAAAAGAGAAAACAATTAGCAGATGCAATGCCAAAATTAAGGGTTCTCAAAAATCAGTGCAAATAGCGGATGCGTCCGTTCTTATTTGACATCAAAAATACAAAAATATTTTTTAGAAAATCTGTAGATACAGAGAAGAAGTCTTTGGATTCAAGTCGTTAAGTTGTTGTTTAGCCCGGATAAACTGATATATTTTGAAATAAGGCATAAAAAACATAACCGTTGCTCACTGAGCAATATCTTAAAAGATGTAAAATTTGTATCAAAAAAGGACTAAAAAATAATTTTTCTCATGTTGCCTCATTATCTTTTTTGATATAGAGATAAAAAAGTTGTGCGTTGTATAATAAAAATAAGTTATTTTATAGGGAGGTAATTATGGAAGATAGTCTAAAACAGGCCTTGGAGATTGTTAAAGCTCAGGCAGGCGTGCGTGTTATGTCAGCGGAAGAGATGGTTTCCATGATAGGGGCCATTGCTGAAAGTATTAGCAAAGTGGGCAAGGCAGAGATTAAGGAGGAGAAGCCACCTGTTGATCCCCAAAAAGCCATTCGTGAAAAGAGTGTTATTTGTCTTGAGTGTGGTAAGGCATTCAAGGTGCTGACCAAAAAACACTTGGCTTCACATGACCTTACTCCAGAGGAATACAAGGAAAAGTGGGGTTATAAGAAAGGTATTTCCTTAGTAGCTAAAAGTTTGGCCAGGGAGAGGCGTAAAAAAATGCAAAGCATGAAGCTTTGGGAAAAGAGAAAGATGAGTAAAGGGTTAGCCTAACTTAGACGGAAGATAAAAAAGCCATCCCTACCGGATGGCTTTTTTATCTTTTAAAGCTCTAACTGCTCAGTCATTTTGAGCCTTCAAAATTTGCATGAACCCAGAGGCGTGTAAGCTTGTTAGGATGAAGTGTAGGAAAAAAAAATCCAAGGAAAGTTTTTATCTTATAATAAAAAAAGAGCCTCTAACCAGGATGGATTAGAGGCTTGAAACAATTTGCCAACCAAAAAAGTCACACGGCACCGGCATTTCTTGGATTATCAAATTTATTGAGAAATTATTGGTGGGCAATGCAGGATTCGAACCTGCGGCCTTCAGCTCCGGAGGCTGACGCTCTATCCAACTGAGCTAATTGCCCTTACTTAAAAAAGAATCTTCTATTCTTAAGACCATTGCCTTGTCAAGTGAGTAAAGATAACCTAGTATACTTTTAATTAACTGGTCTTGCTTAAAAAATTTAAGAACTAAACGCATGAACACAATACCAAATAGATACGTTCTGGCCATAACCGGAGCCAGTGGCATGCCTTATGCCCTAAAGCTCATCCAGGAGCTCAAAAAAAATCCTGGCCTGGAGCTGCATCTTATTATTTCCAATGCGGCCAAAGATATTTTGCCTATGGAGTCACGTGGTTGGGAAAAGATAGTAACCCTTGCAGATCACGCTTATGCCCAGGATCAACTGACCGCTCCTATGGCCAGTGGCTCCTGGCTGCATCATGGGATGGTTGTCTGTCCCTGTTCTATGGCAACTTTGGCGGCCATAGCCAATGGCCTTGGCAACAATCTTATTCACCGCGCTGCAGATGTGTGTCTGAAAGAAAACAGACCCCTTGTTTTGGTTCCCAGAGAAACTCCTTTAAACGCCATCCATTTGCAGAATATGTGCAAAGCTCAACAGGCCGGGGCGGTTATCCTTCCCCCTTCCCCGGGATTCTACCACCAGCCGCAGACTATTGATGATTTGATTAGCCAAATTGTCAGCAGAATTATGGATCACCTAGGTATAGAGAATAATATTTTTAAGCGTTGGGGAACAGAGATGTTTGAGTTTAAAGTTTAAAAGGAGGTTAATATGGGCAACAAACTTACCTGGCATGGTCATGCTAATTTTGAGATCGCTACTCCCAAGTTAAATATCCTCATTGACCCATGGTTTGAGGGCAATCCTTCTGCTGTGAGCAAATCTTCTTCTTTAAGTAAAGTGGATCTGGTTCTGGTCACTCATGACCATGGCGATCATATGGGGCAGGCCATTGAAATATGTAAACAGACAGGGGCTCATCTTGGCGCCATTGTGGAGGTTGCCAAACATTGCATTGCTCAAGGGATTAGTCAGGACAAAGTTCTTAATGGCATCGGTTTTAATATTGGTGGAAGCATTGATTTTAATTCCGTAAAAATCACCATGGTCCAGGCATTTCACTCCTGTGAACGAGGCTTCCCCGTAGGCTATATCGTAACACTCGAAGATGGCTATACAATTTATCATGCCGGGGACACAGCTATTTTTTCCAGTATGGAGTTATGGGGCCAGCTCTTTGACATTGATTTGGCTTTGCTCCCCATTGGGGGGGTGTTTACCATGGACCCCAGGCAGGCAGCATTGGCCTGTAAACTTCTAAAATGTAAAAAAGTGGTTCCCATGCACTGGGGATCTTTTCCTGTTCTGGAAAAAGATACGAAAAATTTTCAAGCAGCACTCAAAGAATATGCCCCCCAGACAGAATTGCTGGAAATGTCTCCGGGTCAGACCGTTGAGTTGTAACTGTTCAAAAAAATAGGCCCTGAATCAGAAATTCAGGGCCTTGAAGTCTAAGTTTTAAACTTGGTCAGGCAAAACAAACTTCCACAGTGAGATCTCCAAACTGGGTAGTAAAAGGGATGGCCAGGACAGCCGAACTAGACACGTGGCTAATAGAGTGGTTTTTTCCGGTAACGACTGAAGGGATGGCACCCTCAAATGGCATGCCAATATCGGCCAGTCCCTTTCGGGCCTGACCGCAAATCATATTTGTTAGCTCACCTACCGCATCAATAATATCCTGTGAAACTTCTGAGTACTGCTCGCCCAGCAGATTTCCGATTATCCCCAGGGCGCTTTGTTCTGTAAAGGTAACCGACATTGTCCCTTTGTTTTTGCCATTAGGGCTGGAAAAGCCAATCACCCCCGAGACATCACCTCTAGCAGTGTGGTCTTTTTTTACATAAGGCTTTCCCGGTTTAACTTCGACCATTGCCATTGTCCCTAATACATTAACTACGGCATCAACGAATTGCTTGATGATCTGCTTGACCTTATCGTCCATCATTGGATCCTTATTTTTTGAGGTGACCGAATTGATCTAAAGTACAACATCTTCAAATAAATAAATTTTTGCTTAATAAATTCTCTCTATCTTTTCAAGATAATGTATTTTGTCCTCGGGGAACGATCATTTTGTTTATGTCGTATTATTTCACTGTCTATTCCTCCCCAAAAAACAACATGGTTAAGAGTCTGTGGCCAAACTCCGTTTTGACCACAGACTCTTAAGTAATTCTGATTATTATGAACAAACAAAGTCCGGCATAAATCCCTGCTAAAAGATCATCAATCATGATTCCGAATCCATTTTTGAGCCATTGCTCGGATTTGCGAATGGGGAAGGGTTTTAAGATGTCAAAAGCACGAAAAAGAAAGAACCCCACAAGGAGCGTGAACCAGGTTCTTTGAGTTAAGGTCAAAAAAGTAACCCATTGTCCGAGCAATTCATCAATAATTACGCACCCCGGATCTTTGTAGTTGTAGCTCTTTTCAGCCAGGCTGGCTGAATAAGCGCCGAGAAAAAAGATTATCACCAAAACGAGAATTTTAAGGGGGAAACTCAAGGGGATAAAGGTGAAGGGGGCAAGGAGAGTGGCAGCTAAAGAACCCCATGTACCTGGGGCTTTAGGTAGATGACCTATAGGGCCAAGAGTGGCCAACTTTATCCACATTGAGTTCATTGTTAGCGTTGGTTTTGGGAGATATCAGAGGCTAATCTAATCGCCCCGACTTTTTCAAGGTGCTCTACAAGCTCGGTCAAGGGCAGGCCAACCACATTGGTATAGGAACCATTGATTCTTTGCACTAAAAAAGCTCCTACGCCCTGGATACCGTACGCTCCGGCCTTGTCCAGAGGTTCTTTGGTCTGCACATAGCTCTTTAGCACCTCTTCGGAAAACTTGGCCATAGTTACAAAAGATTTACAGGCAAAGGAGATGTTGATTTGCTTTTGTTTGTGCACGAGCACTACTGCGGTGATTACTTCATGTGTCTGGCCGGATAGATTTTTTAGCATTTCAATGGCCTGGGTCTCTGATCTGGGCTTGCCCAGGATATCTCCGTTGAGGACTACAATGGTGTCTGCTGCCAGAATAAGGCTATCGGGCCTTTGCTGGCATACATCTTCAGCCTTAAGCCCGGCGAGGTACGTCGCGTATTGCTCTGGGTTTTGTCCGGGCTTTGGCGGAGGCTCTTTGATTTTGCTGGGCAGAACATAGAAATTTAGACCCAGTAAGGAAAGCAGAGCCTGTCTGCGCGGAGACTTTGAGGCCAGCACAAGGTCCATTTCGCCCCGAAATGGACCTTGCGGGAGTAATTCACTATACATTTAAAAGTGCTTCTTTCAAACTTTCATCTAGAGTTGGATGAGCAAAAATGTGTTTAGACACCTCTTCTCTTGTCCAGGCCTGATCGACAATGATTTGGGCCAGGGTGATGAGATGGGAGACATTGTGGCCTATAGCACTAATGCCCACCACCCTGTCTTCAGACCAGAACACCTTGATCAAACCATGTCCAGCACCATGTGCCTGGGCAATGGGATTGGCTATCAAATTGGCTTTGGTAACAGTAAATTGTTTGCCTTGGGCCTCAAGTTGCGAGGTGTTAAGGCCTGCCCGAATAATTTCCGGAGAACCGTAAATACAGGCTGGAACCGGATTTTGAGGATAGGGTTTTTTGTTATGACCCATAATATGGTCAATACAGTATTCTCCCTGATCTGAGGCTGCATGGGCGAGAAGAGTGAGGCCATTGACATCGCCAATAGCATAGATATTGGGTGCAGCTTGCAAATAGTCGTTGGTTTTAATCCAGCCTGGGCCAAAGGTTTCAATATTTGCACTGTCCAGGCCTAAATTTTCACTATTGGGTTTGCGGCCAATAGCAACTAAACACTTGTCTACCTGAATTTCTTCGTCAGGCAGGTGGAGAGATACGCCATCTGCACTGCTTTCCAGCTTTTGAACAAGGGTCTTGGTTTTTATAACCCATTTTTCCCTTTTTAAAATTTTCTCCAGTTCCCTCGATATCTCCGGGTCTTCAGTGGGAACAATCCTGTCTTTAGCTTCAATGAGAAATATTTTACTTCCCAAACGGCTAAAGAACTGTCCGAGCTCAATGCCTATTGCACCAGCACCAATGACGGCTAAAGTTTCCGGGACAGACTCAAGGTCTAAAATATCATTGGAATCGAGAATGTTTTTGTGATCAGGCTTTAGGCCCGGCAGGTCCGCATTTTTAGAGCCTGTGGCAATGATCAAACGGTCAAACTTTATATTAAGCTTATCTTCCCCAAAGACTTCCAGGGTTGAAGAATTTAATAATCTGGCCTGACCGGAAATTAAATCCACGCCAAGCTTTTTTAAACTGGCCGCCATGGCCTTGTGCGTGGCTGAAACCAGGCTTTTTTTGCGCTGCTGCAGTTTTTTCAGGTCGATTTTAATTTCGCCGGAGGCCAGGCGCAGCCTTTGTTGTGCTTTTAGGCCGGCAATGGGTTCGGTTGCACCTAAGAAAAGCTTGGTAGGGATACAACCACGGTTCAAGCAAGTTCCACCCAAGGAGCCGGCCTCAATCAGGGCTGTTTTTAATCCGTTTTTTGCACCTTTAAGGCAAGCTGCATAACCACCTGGGCCTGCGCCAATGATTACTAATTCGTATTGCATATGGTTTTAATCTTCAATGATGGTTTAGGGTTTAAGTGTGTCGAACTCGACTAGTCTTTTAACTCCATTTTTTTGGCAGCTCTTACTTCATCCAACCTTCTGACCGGAGTAGTTACCGGAGCTTGTTGAATGAGTTCCGGATTTTTTTCAGCGATGTTTAATATTTCGATCAGGTCATCAACAAATTGGTCCAGGGTCTCCTTACTTTCAGTCTCTGTTGGCTCGATCATTAAACATTCTTTAACAATCAGAGGAAAGTAGATAGTGGGTGCATGATGTCCCTTATCCAGGAGAGCCTTGGCAATGTCCAGGGCACGTACTCCGTTTTTGGCTTGCTTCACTGCCGAGGCCACAAATTCGTGCATACAGGTGCGATTATATGGGATGTGCAGATAGTCTTCTAATTTTTTGCGTAAATAATTAGCAGCCAGAACTGCGTTTTCTGAAACACGGATCAGCCCCTCGCGACCAAGGCGCAGGATATAAGCATAGGCTTTTAAAATGACCCCGAAGTTACCATAAAAGGGGGCGATATATCCGATGGAATGGGGATAGTCATAATCCAGGAAAAACTGGCCGTCTTCTAATTTGACTACCCTGGAAATTGGCAAAAATGGTTCAAGTTTTTTATTTACACCCACCGGACCGGAGCCTGGTCCGCCACCGCCATGCGGGGTTCCAAAGGTTTTGTGTAAGTTTAGGTGGACCACGTCAAAACCAACGTCGCCAACACGCATTTTGCCTAAAATGGCATTTAAATTGGCCCCATCATAATAAAGCAGTCCATCCACCGAGTGCACTAGCTCAACAATTTCTGGCAGGTGCCGTTCAAAGAGACCTAAAGTATTGGGACAGGTCATCATAACACCGGCCACTTCATCGTCTAAGGCAGCCTTCAGGGCTTCAGGGTCAATGATGCCGTCTTTGGATTCAATGCTAACAACATCGTATCCGGCAATCGCAGCCGAAGCCGGGTTAGTGCCATGGGCTGAGTCAGGAACTATAATTTTAGTTTTTTTGTTACCTTTATGATTGTGATAGGCTGCAATGAGCATGACACCGGTTAGTTCCCCGTGGGCGCCGGCCAGAGGCTGGAGAGTAAAGGCATCCATTCCGGTTATGGCGCAAAGGAGTCTTTCCGTCTCATAGATAACTTCCAGTGCCCCTTGGGTATAATGTCCAGCCCCACGTAGCTGTGGCACCAGAGGGTGAAGCTCTGTAAAACCAGGCAGGCTTGCTATGTCTTCCATGAATTTGGGATTGTACTTCATGGTGCATGAGCCTAAGGGATAGAAATTGCTATCCACGCCAAAATTGCGCCTGGACAAGAGGGTAAAGTGACGGACTACATCCAGTTCTGATTGTTCTGGAAGTCCTGGGGGTTGTTCACGCAATAAATCTTCAGGGACAAAATCGGTGATCTGGCCTTCAGTTTCTCCAGGCCAAACACCTTTTCGACCAGGAACTGATTTAGCAAAAATTGTTTTCATCATGATAATGTTTTAAGTTTTTAACTGTTAAGTTATTTTGTTAAAGCTAAGTTAAAAGGAATAAAAATAACATTTTAACCTTTCAAGCTTTTCCGCACTTACCTAACTCAACGCCCCTCGCATGAGTTCGGCTAATATACCAATATCCTGTTTAGTTCTTTTTTCTGTACACGCAATGAGCAGGCAGTTTTCCATTCCTTGGTAATAACGGCCTAAGGGAAATCCCGGTACATAGCCATGGGGTATTAATTTGTCGATGATATCGTAGGCACTTACTGGCAAACGTAAGGTGAACTCATTGCCAAAGGGTGCATCATTTAAAAGTGTCACTCCATCAATTGAGGTGAGTTTTTGCGCGGCATAATGGGCTAGTTCTATACAAGAGCCTGCTGTTCTTTTCAGACCTTTGGGTCCGAGAAGAGAAACATAGACGAGTGACTGCAAAGCGCACAGAGATTGGTTGGAACAGATATTGGACGTGGCTTTTTGCCTGCGGATATGCTGTTCCCTGGCCTGCAGAGTGAGCACAAATCCTTCCCGGCCATCTTTATCCACTGTTTTGCCTACGATTCGGCCAGGCATCTGACGGATTAACTTCCCTCTACAGGTCATAATCCCCAAATACGGGCCTCCGAAACTAAGAGGCAGGCCCAAACTCTGGCCTTCGGCTACTGCTATGTCTGCGCCCATCTGGCCCGGAGTTTTTAAAACTGACTGCAAAAGGGCATAGACAGAAATGATACTTAAGGCTCCATTTTCCTTGGCTTTAGCAAACAGAGGAGTAAAATCATTGATGCAGCCAAAAAAATTAGGATTCTGGACAACCACTGCGGCTGTGTGTTCGTCAATCTGATCCATCAGTCCTTGGATATCTGTCTGGCCCTGGTTATGAGAAACGGTAACCAGCTCAAGGTGTAGATTGGTTGTATAGCAGTCAAGCATGCAGCGATAGATGGGACTCAAGTCTTCCGAGACAATGATTTTTTTTCTTTTTGTGGCCCGTACAGCCATCATGATAGCCTCGTAAATGGCAGTACCACCATCATATAAAGAGGCATTGGCATAATCCATATCCATGAGTCGGCACATTGCAGTCTGATATTCAAAAATTGCCTGCAGGGTGCCTTGGGAAGCTTCAGGCTGATACGGGGTATAGGCAGTGTAAAATTCAGAGCGAGAAAGGATAGCTTTTATAGCCGAAGGGATATAGTGGTCATAAAAGCCAGCGCCCAAAAAGGTGGTTAAGTCAGTATTATTTTTGGCTGCCAGCTTTTCCAAATGGTTGCGTACCTGCATTTCGCTTTGGCCCTGGGGCAGATCAAAACTTTTGGGCCTTAGCTCAGGAGCAATGTCTGTAAACAGGTCATCTATGCTGGACACGCCAATGGTGTCCAGCATTTCCTGTTGTTGTTTAGGAGTGTGGGGTATGTATGGCATAGCAAATAATTAAGGTTTAAGGTTAAATTCAAAATGTCTGATTATATATGTCAATTTATATATGTCAATGAGTACCAAAATACAAATTATGAGACTAGTGGTCTTCTTCAGCCACTATTTGAGCATATTCTTCGCTATTTAGCAGACCTTCAGCAGGAGATGATAGTTTGAACTTGGCTATCCAGCCCTGTCCATAGGGGTCTTCATTTATTTTTTCCGGAGCATTTTCCAGCTCTTCATTGACAGCTATTACTTCTCCTGTGACCGGTGAGTAAATTTCACTGGCTGCTTTAACAGACTCAATGCTGCCCATTTCATCGCCAGCATTGAGTTTTTGTCCAATTTGGGGCAGTTCAATAAAGGTGATGTCACCGAGTTGTTCCTGGGCAAAGTGAGTAATGCCAATTACTGCTTCATCTCCTTCTATCTTTGCCCATTCATGGGTTTTGGAGTAAAGTAAATTTTCAGGTATCATGATTTCCTCCTTGAAAGCTTTTGTAAAAACAAATTTTTTCTTTCATATAACTTCTACTCAAAAAGGGCAATGGTAGATTTTGGACAAAATTCGGCCTTGTCAAAGTAGGCTATATAACACTATAAAACGCAGTAAACTCGATAAACCAAAAGGCTTATGCGAATTTTAAATCTTGAAGGAGAATACTTTGTCCCTGCTTTAAAGAAAGCCGGGCACAAGGTTTTAAGCATAGGCTATAGTGAAAATTGTGACCTGAAGTTGAAAAAGTTCTTGGGTCCCAAAGAACTGATAAGTTTTTTAGACAGCAAAGGTTTTGTCCCGGACCTGATCTTATGGAATGATCTGTGTCGTCCTCCCGGGGTAGTTGGTTTTGAAAAATTGCCTTGTTTGTGCATGGGTTTCTCCATTGATCAATACTGTAACCCCTGGCAGGTACCATTTTCAGCTTGTTTTGATTTATTTTTAGTGGCTCAAAAAGACTATCTGCCACTTTTTATGGATCTTGAACTGCCGAGACCTGTCTTGTGGTTTCCTCTTTTTTTTGATCCGGGCAAAGCTTTTGACGAAGGTCTGTCGCGAGATATTCCCATCAGTTTTGTGGGGACTCTTGATGGTGTGTACAATCAGAGTCGACGAAAATTTTTACTGGCTTGTCAGAAGAGACTTCCTTTAATCATCAGACAGGGTGCTTACCAGCCTATTTATGCCAGGAGCAAGATTGTCCTTAACCAAAGTGCAGCAGGGGAGCTTAATTTTAGGATTTTTGAAGCAGCTGCTTGTGGAGCAGCGGTTTTGACTGAAAATGTGGACAATGGATTGCGTGATTTGTTTGTTCCCGGGGAAGAGATTCTGGTTTACGAGCGGGGAAACGTTACCAGCGCTGTTACTGTAGCCAGAAAGGCTCTTGAAAGTAAGGAGTTGCAAGAGATTGCCCTTGCGGGCAAGAGAAAGGTGCAGCGGGAGCACAGTATTGGAGCAAGGGTGAAGACTATTATAGAACAGGCTAAAGAGCTTTTAGCACAAAGAGCATATCAGTGGCGGATAGAGAATAAAAAGTTTGTAGCAAAGGAGTTGGCCAAGACTTTTTACTTTTTGTCTGTGGACGAGAATTTGAATTTACCTCTTGATTTGAGACAAAAGTACCTGGAAGCAGGGTGTTTTTACAGGGAATTATTATAGCTATGCTTAAAATTTGTGCGCAAAAAATCCATAAAACTTATAATGCTCAGGATTTATTCAAAGATTTAAGTTTTGAACTTAGTTCTGGCATGCGTTTGGGGCTAGTTGGTCCCAATGGATGCGGCAAAAGTACCTTACTTAAGATTTTGGCTCGTGAAATACTTCCTGACAGTGGACAGGTGGTTTGGCCCAAAGGGGCCAGGCTAGGCTTTATGTATCAGGAATTGGGAGAAGATGACCTGGAAAAGGAGCTTTTAACATTTGTTTTGGAGGCCGTGCCAGACTGGAATGAGTTTTGGCTGGAATGGAAAAGGGCAGTCCTTGAAGATAACAAAACAAAGCTTCTTCAATTAAGCAAGGTGCAACAGGAACTGGAGCATAAATTCGGCTATAATCCGGAATGTCAGGCCGAAAAGATACTCATGGGGTTAGGGTTTGATAAAGACCTCCTGACCAGGCCTTTAAAGGTTCTCAGCGGAGGATGGAGAGAACGGGTCAAGCTGGCCCGTGTGTTGATTCAGGGGGCAGATGTACTTTTTTTGGACGAGCCGACAAACCATCTTGATCTTGAGGCAGTGCTTTGGCTGGAGAACTATCTTTTAAATTTCAAGGGCATTTTGGTGTTTGTGGCCCATGATCGCTTTTTTTTGGACAAGGTTAGTACCCATGTCCTGGTCCTGGGTTTGTCAAAACCGTATTTCAGGCCTGGAAATTTTTCACAGTTTTTAACTTGGCATAGTCAGAACCAGGCACAGGTCCAGAAGCAGGCTGCTAAGTTGCAAAAGGAAATACAACACAATCAGTCCTTTGTGCAGAGGTTTAGATACAAGGCATCAAAGGCCAAACAAGCCCAGGCCAGGCTGGGTCAGATAGAAAAACTGAAAAATAAACTTAACGAACTGAATTTCGAGGATAGGTCAAAAGCCCTTTCTTTCTACTGGCCTAAACCGCAAAGGGGCAATAAAATTGTGCTCAGTGCAGTAGATGTGGACTTTAACTATACTGGTCATGAGCAAAAAATTTTGTCCAAGATAAATTTCAATCTATTGCGTGGACAAAAGATTGCAGTGGTTGGACCAAATGGAGAAGGTAAATCAACCCTTTTACGTCTTATCGTAGGTGAGTTAACTCCAAGTTCAGGATATATAAAATTAGGCTCTAATATTATTGTAGGCTATTACAGTCAGCACCAAACCGAAATTTTGAATATTCAAAATTCCGTGTTACAGGAAATCAGAAGACTCAGTCATCCTTCAACAACAGAAGAAGAGCTTCGGTCTGTACTGGGTTTATTTTTGTTGAGCCAGGATTTTTGGGAGCGAAAAGTAAAAGACTTAAGCGGAGGAGAAAAGTCCAGGCTGGTATTGGCCAGTTTATTTTTAAAGCGGGCCAATTTTTTGGTCCTGGATGAACCGACTAACCACCTGGATTTAGAGAGCCGAGAGGCCTTGATTCAGGCTTTAATTCAATTTCAAGAGACCATTATTATGGTCGCCCATGATCGCTATCTCCTCAGTTCTGTAGCTGAGGAAAATTGGATCTTAAAAAATGGTCAAATTGAGCAAGGCGCTTATAATTTTGACTCTTATTTGCAAAAGTTGACAGGAAAATGTGATTCTGTTGACGTTACTGATCAGCAAAAGACTTTAAAAAAGAGAGAAATAACCAAGAAACTAAAAAGAGCTCGAGCCGAAAAAAGAAATGAGCTTTACCGTAAGCTGAAACCATTAAAAGATAATTACGTTCAGTTAGAGGCGTTGTTGGAAGAAAATTTGCGCCAGCAGGAAGAGTTGGAAAACAAGTTGGCTAATCCCAGTACTTATACCAGCCCTGAGCAGGTAAAAGCGTTGAATGTAGAGTATGCAAATCTTCAAAATCAGGGTGAAGAGCTAATGTCCAAGCTGGAGGTTCTGGAGCAAGAAATCAATCGTCTTGAACAGGAAAAACAGAAGTATTAGTTATTGAGCCTGTGGCCGAACCTTTTTATCAACTTAATTTACTCAACTTTCTCGTATGTTTACATCACCTGTTTTCAAATTTAAGAGATAAAGAAATAAGAATTTAGGCGTGACAGACCGTTCAACTTTCTGGTGCATCAAGACACCGTAACTCAGCTTTTGGTC
>NZ_JAGUQP010000021.1 GCF_018704065.1 Desulfovulcanus ferrireducens
AAAATTGTTCTTGAAAACAAAATAAACTAACCAATAAATTTTAACCATTAACTATTGACAAAAAACACAGTTGCTGAGTTAATTTGCGAGCGCATTTTCTTCAATGCTAACAAAAACTTGGACACATCTAAGGCTTGCTTGCGGGCTGTGCATAATGGGGTTAGTCAATAGAATATTACTTAATGCCTTTTCTGTTGTTATGATGGGTTTCGAAAGTTCGATGGAATAACCTCCCTATGCACAGCACTTCCGCAATCTTCGCCAAGATGTGTTACCCAACCCGTTTGTAATGCATTTCAGAAAATCCACTCTTCAATTGTGTAGTAATTTTAGGGTGTTAATCGTGTCAGAAAGTTGAGTTAATTTCCATGGTTTATTCTAGTCTTGGTTACGAGCTTAATTAAGTGAGAGGAATAAGATTATGCCGATTTTTATTTACAAAGCCAAGAACAGGTCAGGAAGGAGAGTCAAAGGTGACTTGGATGCGCCAAGCTTGGAAATGGCAGAGATAGCTTTGAAGCGCCGGGGATATACAGATATCAAAGTAAAACCCAAGCCCAAGGATATTCTGGAAGGTACTTTTCTTGAAGGAAAGGTTACTTCCAGGGATATGGTTGTCTTTAGCCGCCAGTTTGCGACCATGATTGATTCTGGTGTTCCTATTCTCCAGGCCTTGCAGATCATGTGCGAACAGACTGATAATGATAAGCTCAGACGAAAGCTCTATGAAGTGCGCAATGATATTGAAGCTGGTTCTTCTTTGTATGAAGCCTTGAAAAAACATAGAGATGTTTTTGATGATTTGTATGTCAATATGGTTAATGCGGGCGAAGCTGGCGGTGTTTTGGATATAGTTCTTTTGCGTCTTGCCGACTATATTGAAAAAGTTGCCAAATTAAAATCTAAGGTTAAAGGGGCTATGATTTATCCGGCCGTGGTACTGTCTGTGGCTGTGGCCGTTATAGCGGTCATCCTCATTTTTGTTATTCCAACTTTTGAGAAGATGTTTGCTGACTTTGGCGGTGCCTTGCCCCTTCCGACGCAGATTGTGATAAATATGAGCCGGTTAGTAAAAAGCAACTTTTTTTACCTATTGGGAGGAATAATTGTTTTAATTGTCGCGTTCAGGTTTTTTTACCGCTGGGAGCGGGGTAGAATTATAGTGGATACCTGGATTTTATTTGTTCCTATTATCGGGCCACTTTTACGCAAAGTTGCTGTGGCCAAGTTTAGCCGGACTTTGAGCACCATGGTTTCTAGTGGGGTCCCGATTTTGAATGCCCTGGACATAGTTTCCAAGACTTCGGGAAATAAGTGTGTAGAACTGGGAGTTAAGCAGGCCAAAAAAAGCATTGCTGAAGGACAAACCCTGGCTGAACCTCTGGATGAAACAGGAGTTTTCCCTCCTATGGTTATCCACATGATATCTATTGGAGAATCCACGGGTGCCTTAGATACCATGTTGGAAAAGGTTGCGGATTTTTATGATGACGAGGTAGATGTGGCGGTGGAGACTTTGACCTCTTTAATTGAGCCGTTTATGATTGTTTTTCTAGGACTTGTTGTTGGGGGCCTGGTGATCAGTATGTATCTACCGATTTTCAAAATCGCGGAGACAGTGATGTGACAGGAAGCTGGGAAGTCAGCAAGATGGGAAGAATGTGGGAGTAAATACATGGATTTACCCTGTTATATGGGGAGAAGAGAACTTGTAATTCATATTAAACTAAATTAAACTGTTATAACCAATTCAACCGGTTAGATATTTTAAGGAGAGGAAACGTTGCGTATTAGTGAATTGATTGCTCAAAACAACCAGTTTTTTTCTCTGGAATTTTTTCCGCCTAAAGACCGGGCTGCCTGGCCCGGTTTTTTTGATCAGGTCAACAAGCTTAAAGTCTTGAATCCGCTATTTGTCTCGGTTACGTACGGAGCTGGCGGGAGTACACAAGCATATACCTTGGAGATTGTGAGCAGGCTGAAAAGAGACTATGGACTCGAGCCTATGGCACATTTGACTTGTATTGGCGCATCTGCCCAGTCCATTTCTTCCTTTTTAGACAGTCTAAATAGAGAGGGCATAAACAATGTGCTGGCCTTGAGGGGTGATCCTCCACAAGGTCAAGAGAAGTTTGTTCCCGACAGTACAGAGTTCAAGTATGCTTCTGATCTGGTTCAGTTTATCAAAAATAAATATCCACATTTTTGTTTAGGAGTTGCTGGGTATCCGGAAGGACATATAGAGGCCGGGAGTCCGGAAGAAGATTTACAATTTTTAAAACTTAAACTTGATTTAGGTGGAGATTTTGTCATAACCCAACTTTTTTTTGATAATGATCTTTATTTTGATTTTGTACGTAGAGTCAATAAGCTAGGTGTTGATAAGCCTATTATCCCGGGTATCTTACCTATTATGAACTTGAAAGTAATCAAACGTATTGTCTCATTATGTGGAGCAACAATTCCCAAAGATTATCTGCAAGCCTTGGAAGAGGCTCAGGAAAAGCATGGTGATGCAGGAGTCAAATCTCTTGGTATTGAATATGCGCGTGAACAAGTTAAAGATCTCTTGCAACGTGGTGCACCAGGGGTACACCTGTACACCTTGAACAAAGCAGAAGCTTGTTTGCAGATAGTTTCATCGGTCTAATCTTTAATGAGTCTGTGGCCAAACCTTACTTAAGAGGACAATTTTTCATAATTTTTTTTCATCCTGGCAGTCAAAATGGGTGTTGGTCACAGACTCTAATATGTAGCAGAGCACAGAATTTTGTGCCCTTACTTTGAGTTGTGAGTTGGTTATATCACTCGAACATTCCCTCAATTAAAATTTTAAATTCGGAGGATAAAGATGGCCAAGAATCCTGTAGTCGCTGTTGTTGGTGCAACTGGTGCAGTGGGAAGGGAAATGCTCAAAACTTTAGAGCAAAGAGATTTTCCGGCTAGTGAAGTCCGGGCCTTTGCCTCGGCCAGATCAGCAGGAAAAAGAGTGCCTTTTAAAGGGCAGGACCTGATAGTAGAAGAACTGACGGAGGATTCTTTTAAGGGTATTGATTTGGCCCTTTTTTCAGCAGGAGGAGGAACCTCCAAAAAGTTTGCTCCTCATGCAGTCAAGGCCGGTTGTGTTGTAGTAGATAATTCTAGTGCTTGGCGCATGGATGATGAAGTTCCCCTTGTGGTTCCGGAGGTTAATCCCGAAGATTTAAACTGGCATAAAGGGATTATTGCCAACCCAAATTGTTCGACCATTCAAATGGTTGTGGTTTTAAAGCCTCTCCATGATGTGGGCAAAATTAAAAGAGTGGTAGTGTCCACATATCAAGCAGTTTCTGGTACCGGCCAAAAAGCCATAGAAGAATTGGAGAAGCAAGTACGCCAGATTTTTAATATGCAGGAAGTGGAGAAAAAAGTTTATCCTTATCAGATTGCTTTTAATTGTTTGCCTCATATTGATGTGTTTTTAGACAATGACTATACAAAAGAAGAGATGAAGATGGTCAATGAGACCCAAAAAATCATGGGCGATCCCAATATTAAAGTGACGGCCACTGCTGTGCGTGTCCCTGTTTTTTATGGACATAGTGAGTCCGTAAATATTGAAACAGAAAAAAAGATCACAGCCAAAGAGGCACGGGCCATTTTAAGTCAGGCTCCGGGAATCAAAGTTTTAGATAACCCCAAGGAAAATATCTATCCTCTGGCTATTTTTGCTGCAGGAGAAGATGATACCTTTGTTGGCCGAATCCGCGAGGATGAGACCATTGAATGTGGTTTGAACATGTGGATTGTGGCTGATAATATCCGCAAAGGAGCTGCCTTAAATGCAGTTCAGATAGCTGAACTTTTACTGATTAAAGATTTGGTGCGTGTTCAATCGTAAATTTACTTGCAAAAAATATAAAAGAGTCACGTGATAAGCACGTTACCCAAAGTGAAGAGATAGAAATCTTACTCTTCGCTCCGCCAAAATGCGGGGCGAAGGGTTTATATAATCAACGACTAAAACTAGACACTGAAAACTATAATTTTTTTAGAGGTAAAAGTGGTTAAGATTGTTGACGCCAAAGAGTATGTGGAGAAAATTTTAAGTCAGCACCGGCCCGGTGAGGAAAATTACCTGGCTTTTTATGAACATAGATTGGGGGTGATTTGTAAGGAGCCAAAACTGCTTCTGATCCCTTTAGATGATCATCTGGTGCATAGAGGGGATGGTGTTTTTGAGACTCTAAAATTTGTGCACCGGAAAATTTATCTTTTAGATGCTCATCTGGAAAGAATGGCCAAGTCATGCAAGGCTATATTCATCAATCCCCCTTGTTCTTTTGACCAAATAAAAGATTTGATTATTGAGGTGGCCAGGGCGTCTGGAGTTGATAACGGTATTTTGAGCCTCTTTATTGGCCGTGGGCCGGGCGGTTTTACTACTGATTTTCGCGAATGTCCTCAGTCCAGTTTATATATTGTAGCTAGAAGGCTTCCGGAAAAACCCGAGTCTTTTTGGGAGAAGGGAGTGACGGCTTTTAAGTCAAAGACTCCAGCCAAACAATGTTATATGGCCAGGATTAAGACAGTAGATTATCTGCCTAATGTGTTAATGAAAATGGAAGCCATCGAAAAAGGGTATGATTTTCCCTTATGTTTTGATGAACAAGGATTTTTGGCTGAAGGGGCTACAGAAAATGTTGTCATTGTGAACGAGAAAGGGACTCTTGTTATTCCTGAAATGAACAATGCTCTGCCCGGGACAACGTTAATGCGGGCCTTAGATCTGATCAAAAATGAAGTTGATTTTGTGTTCCGCCCCATTAAAGAGGAGGAAATTTATGAGGCCCGGGAAGTCATCTTGCTTGGGACAACGATCGATGCTTTGAGCATAGTTAGATACAATGACAAACCTATTCACGATGTAAGGCCTGGTCCGGTAAGTAAAAGACTAAGGGAGTTGTTACAAAAGGATCTTTGGGAAAATGGAGTAGAGTTTTAAGAAATCGATGAATGTGTTACATCTGGACCTGGGGCTTGAATTTCGGGGAGGCCAGCGTCAGGTATTATATTTAGCTTGTTTTCAGAAGCAGAGGACGCAGGTTCGTCCTTATCTAGCCTGTCCGGCAAAATCTCCACTTAAAATCAAAGCTTCAGAGCTAGGAATAGAAATATTACCTCTTCCTTCCAGACAGGAGTTTGATCCACTGAATTGGATCAAACTCCTGTCTTTTTTAAAAAGAAAGAATATCAATATAATCCACACTCATGACGCCAGGTCAGCAGGGCTTGGAGCCATTGTGCACCGTTTTTTTGCCCATCATGTGAATTTGATTCATACTAGACGGGTATCTTATCCTCTGCACAATTTTTGGAGTGTAAAAAAATATGTTTGGGCCGAGATTGTAGTTGGTGTAAGCAGGGAAATTGCTAACGTTATGGAAGGATATGGTATTTCTCCTGATAAACTGGAAGTCATCCACAGTGCTATTGATACTTCTTTGTATTCGGTCAGAAAAAATAGGACGAAAGATAAAATTAATATTGGTCTTATTGGCGCTTTAACTGAGCAAAAAGGACATGATGTCTTCTTTCATGCTCTTAAAGAATTGAATTCCTGGCCTTTCAATTTTGTCGCTCAGATTGCTGGAGTTGGTCCCTTAAAAGATAGGTTAGAATTTATGGTTAAGGAGTTGGATTTAACTGAGAAAGTAAATTTTCTGGGTTATAAGGAAAGCAGAGAACTACTCCCTGAGCTGGATATACTCGTTGTGCCTTCAATTTCCGGAGAAGGCAGTAGTGCAGTGATTAAAGAAGGCTGGGCCACACGCGTACCAGTAGTTGTTTCTGATCTTGTTTCCAACCTAGAGCTTGTCAGGGATGGTATTAACGGATTGGTTTTTTCCAGAGATAATCCGCTAGATCTTGCCTTGTGTATGCAAAAGCTAATCAAAGATGAAGATTTGGTTCAGACTATTACAAAAAATGGTTTTCAAGAAGTAAAAAAATATAGTGTTCAGGCTATGGGTGAGAAGTATCTGGCATTGTATATGGCACAAGGTGCAGGGGGCAACTCCTAAGGCATTTGGATACTTGTACCTTGGTGCTCTCGTTCTTATGACTTGCGCTCAAAGGAGTCTGGGGTCAAACCTTGATTGAAGGGCAACTTTTCATATTTTTTTAAATCTGGTAGTCAAAATGTGGTTTGTCCAAAGATTATAAATAGGGGAAGAGATGGTTGAGTTTTCTTTTATTCATGCTGCGGATTTGCATTTGGACGCACCGTTTAAGGGAATATACGGTCAAGATGAAAATATAGCCCAATTGCTTACTCAGGCGACCTTTAAGGCTTATGATGCTTTGATTGATTTGTGTCTTGAGGAAGAAGTTGATTTTCTTTTAATCGCCGGTGACGTGTATAATTCACAGGTGCGTAGTCTAAAAGGGCAGTTGAAGTTTCTGGAGGGAGTAAAGAGGTTATCTGAGCAGAATGTACAGGTTTTTGTTGTCCATGGAAATCACGATCCGCTAGGAACAAAATCTCTGGCCATTACCTGGCCGGAGAATATTTATTTTTTTCCCGCTGATAGAGTGGTTTGGGAGAAGGCAAGAAATAGGCAGGGAAGGCCCGTAGCCCTGGTGGGCGGAGTCAGTCATGATTCGCCCAAAGAACAGCGCAACCTGGCCAGGCAATTTGACCCCCCGCGTTCAGACTTTTTTAAAATAGGGCTGTTACATACTAACGTAGGTGACTTGGCCCCTAAAGCCCCTTATGCCCCCTGTCAATTAAAGGACCTTCTATCTAAAGATGTAGGTTATTGGGCCCTGGGTCATATTCACGATCGAAGAATTATGCACCAAGACCCTTATGTAGTGTATTCGGGAAATATTCAGGGACTGCATATCAATGAGTCAGGTCAACGAGGATGTTACCTGGTTCGGGTTTTTGAAACCGGTGGCCTGGAGCTGGAGTTTAAGTCTTTGGAAAATGTCCTCTGGCAAACTATCGAGGTTGATGTTCAAGGCGTTTCTTCATTGAGTCATCTTCAAGAGACAATTCTTAACGAATGCTTAAAGCCTGCTGTTAATAAATCTGTTGTTTGCCGGATCAAACTGTCCGGAAGAACTCCTTTGAGCAAAGAGTTAAACAGAGACGATCTTCTGGAAGATATGTTAAACTTTGTTCGGGAGAATTTAAGTGGAGTAGAACCATTTATCTGGGTCAAGGATATTTTTGTTGATTGTAGGTTGGACGTTGACTTTAATAGCGTTAAACAGGGTGAAGGGTTACTTGCGGAAATAATTAGAATTAGTGAGGAATTTAAACAGGAACCAGAGAGAGTGAACTCTGTTTTAAAAGAACTTTTAACTCATCATAAAATTAGAAAAATAGTACCAGAGTTATCTTCTTCAGAAGGCCAACAGCTGATCCGTCAAGCCAGGCTTCTGTGCTGGGATGGTTTGGAAGATAATAGAAAATAAGCATGACCCCTAATTAAAGATAAAAGCAGGGAAGTATTGACCATATTCGTTATTTGTGTCGAACAAATAGAGCCAATAAAAGAGCCTCTTTTTTCAGTATCATTAACCTCTCATCTCTAATACCTTTCATTTTCTAAACCCTTTAATTTAGCTCTATTCATTTGGAATCTTTAAATATAGTAATTTTTGGGAGTAGTTATGCCTGCTCGTACCTCCTCATTGCCTGCTATTATCGGACTTCTGGTGGCCATGCTTCTTTGGGGGAGCTCTTTTATTGCTCTTAAGGTCGCCTTTAGTGCCTATACTCCCATGTCTGCCATTTTTGCCCGATTGTTTGTTGGCAGCCTGTTTTTTTTATCGCTTCTGCCCAAATGGAAAGATGTAAGCTATCAAAAGGGAGACTGGAAGCTCCTTTTGCTTATGGCCTTATTTGAGCCGTGTTTTTATTTCATCTTTGAAGCTCATGCCCTAAAATGTACTACAGCCTCTCAGGCCGGAATGGTTACTGCTATACTTCCTTTACTGGTCGCTATAATTGCCCGAATCGTATTAAAAGAAAAGGTAAGAAAGAAGACTATTGTTGGTTTTAGCCTGGCTATTGCTGGAGTATGTTGGCTTAGTTTGACAAGTGAAATTTCTGCCTGGGCTCCGTGTCCTATGAGGGGAAACTTTCTGGAGTTTTTGGCTATGGTTTGTGCCGCTGGCTACACTATCTGTGTGAAATATTTATCTAGAAGATACAACGCCATGTTTTTGGGTGCTATTCAGTCGTTTTTAGGGACAATTTTTTTTGCTCCTTTTTTACTTTTTTCTGCTCAAGGTATCCCAGACCATTTTCCTTTGTGGCCAACAGTATCCATTATTTATCTTGGTTGTATGGTTACATTTGTGGCTTATACCTTATACAACTACGGTGTCAGTAAAATTCCGGCCAGCCAGGCCTCAGCTTTTGTCTATTTGATCCCTGTGTTCGCCATTATGTTTGGATGGTTGATTTTGGATGAAAAATTTACCTGGCTACAGAGTCTGGGGGTGGGCTTCATCTTTTTAGGCGTGTTTTTGAGTCAGGACCGGAGGAAAAATGATGTAATTGTTAGTTAGCATAAAATCCTGGTATTCTGGCATTCAAATTTTTTTCTTTTTATCCTTATAAAAAATCTTGAGAGATAAAATGGTTAAGGTTACTAATAGTTAAGGAAAGCAGCAGAGGATAAATAGCTAATCTCAAGAATTTTTAAAGTCTAATCTTTTGATAGTTTATGGTTCAGTAATTGTCTTTTAAATTTAACCATCTTTATCTCTAAACTAAAGACAAGGGAATTCATGGATTATTTTTATATTCTTTTGGCCTTGATTGCCGGGATATTAATGCCTGTTCAGCCAGGCATCAATGCTCAACTTAGTTCATTGGTCAAAGATCCTTTTTTAGCTTCAACCATTTCTTTTGCCTTCGGTACCATTGTCCTTACTCTTTTTTGCCTTTTGGTTCGAGTTCCATGGCCATCCTGGTCAACGATCGCTTCTGCACCTTGGTGGTTATGGACCGGCGGCGCATTAGGAGCTTTTTTTGTCACTGCTACTATAATATTGGCCCCTAAAATTGGGGCCGTAACCATGTTGGCTTTACTGGTTTTGGGGCAAATGGTCGCTTCTCTGGTTTTGGACCACTTTGGGTGGTTGGGCTACCCAGTGCATCCCATAAGCTTTTGGCGGTTGGTGGGGGTTATTTTCCTCATTGTCGGTGTATTGCTTGTGCAAAAGTTTTAGTCCGCTTTTATTAGTTTAATTGGTTGAGCTCGAATTACAAGGAGAGCAATGTGACTGTCAGTCAACGCAGAATGTACCTGTTTTTACTCGTACTCACAATTACCACTGCTGCTGGATTTCAGGGTTGGAGAACCCTGTTCAATAATTTTAGTGTGGAGGTGGTCGGGATAAATGGTCAGCAGATGGGCATTTTACAAAGCATCCGGGAAATTCCAGGCTTTTTGGCTCTCCTGGTCATTTACTTGCTTTTTCTTATTAGTGAGCACAGGCTTGCTGCCCTTTCTGTCATTTTTTTGGGAGTGGGTGTTGGTTTGACCGGGCTTTTGCCTTCTTTTGCAGGACTTATTTTTACCACTTTGCTT
The DNA here is from genome assembly GCF_018704065.1 of Desulfovulcanus ferrireducens. NCBI lineage: Bacteria > Pseudomonadati > Thermodesulfobacteriota > Desulfovibrionia > Desulfovibrionales > Desulfonauticaceae > Desulfovulcanus > Desulfovulcanus ferrireducens. The sequence continues at coordinate 9,594 of NZ_JAGUQP010000021.1, forward strand.
ATGTCTTTTGGGTTCCACTACTATGAAACCTTAAATCAATCCCTGACTCTGCAGTATTTCGACTACTCCACAGCTCCAATCGTATTGGGCAGGTTGCGTGCCGTATATTCCGCCACCAATATTGCTATTGGCGTGGTCATTTTTATTTTGGCCAAGTTTTTAAATTATACGCAGATGTTTATCTGTATGGGTGGACTGGTGGTTGTTGGAGGACTCTGGGCCATAATACAGGATCCGAGTGATAAGAACCTTCCAGTGCAACATAAGAAAATGATTCTCAGGTCCAGGTATTGGCTTTTTTATGCATTGACCTTTATGGCCGGTGCAAGAAGACAAATTTTTATGGCTTTTGCCGTATTTTTACTTGTTAAACGCTTTAACTTTACTGTACAGGAAGTTACGGTTTTGTTTATTATTAACAATGTACTCAATTACTTTGCCAGTCCTTTGATCGGTAAGGCCATCAATCGCTTTGGTGAGCGCAAGGTCCTGTCTCTGGAATACTTGGCTTTGATTTTTATTTTTTTGACCTACGCCTTTACAGAGAGTAAGTGGGTTGCCGGGATTATGTATATCCTGGATTTCATTTTTTTTAATTTTTCCATAGCTATTAAATCTTATTTTCAAAAAATTGCCCATCCAAAAGATATTGGCCCAAGCATGGCTGTTGGGTTCACCATTAATCATATTGTTGCGGTTATTGTTCCGGTAGTGGGTGGAATTTTGTGGATGACTGACTACCGGATTCCTTTTTTTATGGGGGCAGGCATGAGTATAGTTTCTTTGATTCTGGTGCAGTTTATAAAAAACGGCGCGATGGTTCCTTGATGAGCTTGTTTGGTTGCGTAATTGAGCGTTAGAGTAGGTAAACTAACTGAGTTCAGTAAAGTTTATTATGTTTTTTTATGTTTGAAAGATTGAACTGGTTCTTGGAGGGATACAAGATTTTGTCTCTCTATGAAAGAATAAGGGGAGGGTTGAAATGAGTTTAAAAGAGAAGATCCTTGAATTGGCAAAACAGGCAAAACAGGCCAGCAGAAAACTGGCCACTGCTTCAGGCGCGCATAAAAATGCAGCTTTGTACGCATTGTCTGAATTATTAAAGGAGAAAGAACAGGAAATTATCCAGGCCAATGAATTAGATTTGTCCGCAGCTAAAGAAAGGGGCTTGGATCAGGCCCGGATAGATAGGTTGAAGCTTACTCCCAAGATTATTGCCGGCATGGCGCAAGCCTGTGTTGAGGTGGCTGCCATGTCTGATCCCGTAGGTGAGATTGAGGAAATGAAAAAAAGACCCAATGGCTTAATGGTCGGACGGATGCGTATTCCGCTGGGAGTGGTGGCTATTATCTATGAATCCAGGCCTAATGTGACCATTGATGCTGCTATCTTATGTCTTAAAGCTGGTAATGCAGTGATTTTAAGGGGTGGTTCCGAGGCCTTTCATTCTAATCAGGTCCTTTCCCGCCTAATATCCCAGGCTTTAAAGCAGGCAGGACTGCCCGAAGAAGGTGTGGTTTTATTGCCCACGACAGATCGGGAAGCAGTTAAAATCATGCTCAAACTGGATGAGTTTATAGATGTGGTTATTCCGCGTGGAGGAGAAGGGCTTATCCGGGCGGTTGTCGAGCAGGCGACCATGCCTGTGCTCAAGCATTACAAAGGTGTTTGTCATATCTATGTGCACAAAGATGCAGATGTAAACGCTGCTCTGGATATTGTCTTTAATGCCAAGGTGCAGCGGCCGGGAGTGTGTAACGCCCTGGAATGTTTGCTGGTACATAAAGAAATCGCGGAAGAGTTTTTGCCTTTGGTTGCTCAGAAACTAGGTTCGGCAGGCGTCAAATTTCATGCTTGTCCGGTAGCCATGAGTCATTTTTCAGAAAATGTAGTCCCGGCTACGGAAGATGATTGGGGCCAGGAGTACTTGTCTCTGGATCTGGCAGTGAAAGTGGTTAACTCGCAGGATGAAGCCCAGGAACATATTGCTCGCTATGGCTCAAATCATTCTGAAGCCATTTTGACCAGAGATTATCAGCGGGCCTTGAAATTTATCCAGGAAGTGGATGCGTCTGCGGTTTTGGTTAATGCATCTACCAGGTTTAATGATGGAGGACAGTTCGGCCTGGGAGCTGAAATTGGCATCTCCACGTCCAAGCTACATGCTTATGGTCCTATGGGCATTAAAGAATTAACCAGCACTAAATTTGTGGTTTTTGGACAGGGACAAGTGCGAGAATAATGACAAGGTCCTAGTTTATTATGCATAGTACCAACGTATTGTCCAATCGTTTTCTGCGCTGGAAAGTTAAGTACGGATTTTTTCTTCCCCTGATTTTGGGGACAATATCCTTATTCTCTGTCTTTTTATTGGGAATCATCATTTATTACTATGTTGAGGGATGGACTCTTCTGGAAAGCTTTTATCAGGTAGTGATCACCTTATCAACTGTTGGTTTTCTGGAGGTCCATCCTTTAAGTCCCAGGGGGCGTTTGCTTACTTCTATTCTCATTTTAATGGGTGTGGGTAACTTTGCTTACTTGGTCGGTACATTTACCCAGATACTTGTGGAGGGGCGGCTCCAGGCTTTATGGGGGAAGCGAAAGGTGCAAAAAATTATCGATAATCTGGAAGGTCATTTTATAGTTTGTGGTTATGGTCGTATTGGCAGTGTTGTGGCCAAGGAAATCTTAAAAGAGGGTTTGCCATTAGTGGTAATTGAAGAAGACGAACAGATTGCTCATGAGCTGGAGATGGAAGGGATTTTACATGTTCATGGGGATGCTACCTCAGATCAAGTGTTGCTTTCAGCAAATCTGAAAAAGGCCAAGGTTTTGATCACAACTTTAAGCAAAGAAGCTCAAAATGTTTATGTGACGCTGACGGCCAGGCAATTAAGGCCGGATTTGCAGATTATCGCTCGGGCCGAACACGAGGACTCAATCAAAAAACTTCAATTTGCCGGGGCTGACCGCGTTCTTACTCCCTATATTATTGGGGGAATGCGCATGGCTCAGGTAGCTTTACGTCCAACAGTGATTGATTTTTTAGAGCTGGCACTGCTGGAGCAAGATCTTGATTTGCAGTTGGAAGAACTTGAGATAAGCGAGTCTTCTGAATTGGTGGGAAAAGACCTTATACAATCCGAGATCAGGCCTAGATTTAACCTGATTGTTATCGCCATTAAAAAGGCCTCGGGAGATATGATTTATAATCCTGTGCCCAAAACCGTTCTTGAGGCCGGGGATACTTTGGTGGCTGTGGGTAAAAAGGATAGTTTCAAAAAATTGCAGGAGATCCTCTAACGATGACTGTACCCTTGGAAATTGTGGAAAAGGTCAAAAAGTTACGTCAGGAGATCAACTATCACGATTACCGCTACTATGTTTTAGATGATCCTGTCATTTCTGACCCGGAGTATGATAAGTTATTTGCCGAGCTAAAAGAGTTAGAAGCGGCATATCCGGAACTTGATGACCCCAACTCACCGACCAAAAAGGTTGGGGGAACTCCTCTGACAAGTTTTGCCACCAGGCAGCATTCAGTGCGTATGTACAGCCTGGATAATGCTTTTTCCCTTGAAGAATGGCGGGAGTTTGTACAGAAGATAAAAAGACTTGCGCCCGGTGTTGAGCCTAGTTTCTGGGCTGAGCCCAAAATGGATGGTCTGGCTGTAGAGGTAATTTACGAGAAAGGGCAATTCGTGGCAGCTGCCACGCGTGGTGACGGGTTGGTAGGCGAGGACATTACAGCTAATATGCGGACGATAAAGAATCTACCTTTAACCCTCTTGAGCGAAGATTGTCCCACATACCTGGAAGTGAGAGGTGAGGTAATTATCTCAAAAAAAGATTTTGAGAAGCTAAATGCAGAGCAGTTAAAAAAAGGAGAGAAGGCTTTTGCCAACCCTAGAAACGCGGCCTCTGGTTCTCTGCGACAGCTTGATCCAAAAATTACAGCCAAGAGACCATTAAAGTTTTTTGCCTACGGCCTTGGCTTAATACGTTGGAAAAGTGAACCTAAATGGACAACGCAGGAGGAAGTTGTTGCTGGCCTCAAGTCTCTTGGTCTTGCCACTGTCCCGGAAGGAAAATTCTGTCCCGGGCCTGAGGATGTGGCCCGATATTATAGGAGTATGCTGGAGAAAAGGTATAGACTACCTTTTGAAATAGACGGGATTGTAGTCAAGGTAAATGATCTGCATTTGCAGGAAAAGCTAGGTGCTACTTCCAGGGCTCCTCGGTGGGCTCTGGCCTTAAAGTTTCCAGCGCACCAGGGGCAGACTAAACTTCTGGATATCACGGTACAGGTGGGCCGGACCGGTGTGTTGACTCCCGTGGCAATTTTGGAGCCAGTCACGTTAAGTGGTGCTGTTGTCTCCAGGGCTACTTTGCACAATGAAAACGAAATTCGGGCTAAGGGTTTGAAAATAGGCGATACGGTTGTCGTGCAGAGGGCCGGAGATGTGATTCCGGAGGTGGTCAGGCCTGTTAAAGAGAAAAGAACGGGCCACGAAAAAGAATTTCACTTTCCACGTAACTGCCCGGCCTGTAATAGTCCTGTGGCCAAAATCGGTGATGAGGTGGCTTGGCGATGTTTGAATATTTCCTGCCCGGCCAAATTGGAGCAAGGTCTTATCCATTTTGTGTCCAAAAGTGGCTTGGACATTGAGGGGTTGGGCAAAAAATGGGTCCAGACTTTGGTACGCAAGGGCCTTGTTAAATCTCCCGTTGATTTATTCAGGTTAAAAAAAGAAGACCTCTTGCCTCTGGAACGTATGGGAGATAAACTGGCGGAGAATATGCTCCGATCCATTGAGCTTGCCAAAAAAAAGGCCAGTTTGAAGAAACTCATTTCTGCTCTGGGTATCCGTTTGGTTGGTGAACAAACGGCCCGTGTCCTGGCTGAAAACTATAAGGATCTCGATGAGCTGGCTCAGGCGAGTCCGGAAGAATTGCAAACTTTACCTGACATTGGTCCTGAAGTAGCTTCGTCCATTTACAAATTTTTTCAAAATTCAGCCAACAAGAAACTTATTTCGGAGTTTAAACAAATAGGCTTGTGGCCTGAATCTGCCAAGAAGGTGACAAAACCTGGTAAACTTGAGGGTAAAAAGTTTATTTTTACAGGCGCACTAAGCTCTATGTCCAGACCTCAGGCAAAAAAAAGGGTAGAGGAACTGGGAGGCAAAGTGGTTAGTGCCATATCCAGGAATGTAGACTATGTTGTTGTTGGAGATAACCCCGGCAGCAAGTTGGGTAAGGCCAGAAACCTTGGTTTAACCATTATAAATGAGAATGAGTTTTTAGATTTGATTGATTAGTTAGCTTCTAGTACTTGTGCTACAGCTCGATTAGATCGAGTATTAATAAACCGATAAAATTATAAAGGGGTAATGAATATGGGTACTCAAGTAATTGTTATGGGTGCAAAAGGGAGGATGGGAGCAACTATTGCTTCTCTGGCCCAAGAAGATAACGATTTTTGTTTAATGGGGGTTGTAGAAAAATCCGGGTATGAGGATGAACTGGAATATCTGGATTGTCCGGTGGTCACCGATCTTGGGGAACTTTTACCCAAATTTCCCCAGGCTGTAGTTATTGATTTTACCATACCGGAAGTAAGTCTGAATACAGCCAAGAAATGTCGAGAATTTAATACGGCTGCGGTTATTGGAACTACCGGTTTCACTCCTCAACAACTACGAGAGTTACACAGAATTGCCCAGAGCACTAGATTGCTCTGGGCCCCGAATATGAGCGTGGGAATAAATGTCTTACTTAAAATTTTGCCAGAGCTTGTGCGTCTATTAGGTGAAAAATATGATTTAGAGATCTCTGAAATTCATCACAAGTATAAAAAGGACGCTCCTTCTGGAACGGCATTGAAATTAGCTCAGGTTTTAGCTCAGGCCAGAGATTTGAAATTAGATGATGTGGGCAAGTTTTGCCGAGAAGGTATTATTGGAGAGCGGACTAAAGATGAGATAGGAGTGCAAACTTTGCGTGGGGGCGATGTCGTTGGTGATCATACGGTTTACTTTTTAGGCCCTGGCGAGCGGATTGAAGTTACCCATCGGGCTCATTCCAGAGAAACTTTTGCTCAGGGAGCACTGCGCGCCGCAGAGTGGCTTGCCAAACAGAGTTCCGGAAAGCTTTATTCTATGGCCGATGTGCTAATTTAAGTTTGTTGAGATGCGCATGAAAAAGTCACTTAACCCAATTTTTGAGATACAGGACATATGTGGTATTTAATTTTTTTTTCATGCGCATCATTTGGATTTTTTTGCTCTACACCCAATACCTTGAATTTTTTAATGCACCACAAGGCTAAAAAACTTTTTTATTTTTTATTTTTTATTTGTTTCTTAGGCTTTGCTCCATTTGTAATGGCACAGAGTCTGGAAGTTTATAATTTGGTTTTAGATAACTCCAATGCAACTCTAAAAGTTAAATTTGACTTAAAAATTGAAGGCTTTGGGGCTATAAAAAGAGCCTTGGATGAAGGAGAAAGGTTGGGCCTTGTTTATACTGCTTCTGTTCATAAGCAAAGGAATTTTATTTGGGATAAATCATTGGTACACAGAAGTTTTTTAATTATCATGCATAAAGATATGCTTAAGGGAGAGTATATAATCAATATTTCTGGACAAGATTTTAAATTTCCTAAATTTTCTCCTCAAAAGATAAACAATTTATTTCAGGATATAGAAATATCTCTCAGCCCCTGGTCTATAATTAAAAAAGGGCAGAATTATTCGTTGAAGGTAGAAGTAGCACTCAAAACTCTGGGAATTCCAGAGTGGATAAAAAAGACGTTGTTTTTTTGGTCATGGGACTTGGTAGAACCGGAATATTTTGAAATGGAGTTCAGTTATTAAGAATATCCAGCTATTTTTTTGTCTGGTTATCTTTGAAGGCAACAAAGGTCATGCCTTATAATTCTTCCATAAGCATCAATCCAAGTAGCGGTAGAGAGAAAAAAAGGCGACAGAGAGAAATCATTCTGGCGCTTCTTGGGATTGGCTTAATTGTCCTTTTAAGCTGGGTTGAACTCAAATTTTTTGGGGTCAACTCATATCTATTCCTGGCCTTCTTCAATCTCAATCTTATCCTTCTACTACTAGTTCTTTTTCTGGTTGTACGAAATGTATTTAAGCTACTCATTGAGCGCAGGCGTAAAGTTTTAGGGGCCAAACTTCGGACCAGGCTGGTTCTGGTTTTTATCTCTCTCTCCATCATTCCTACCTTACTAATGTTTTTCATTGCGGTCAGGTTTGTCCAGACGTCAGTTGATTATTGGTTTAAGTCTCAGGTGGAAAATTCCATGCAACAGGCATTGGAAGTGGGGCAGGCCTTTTATAACTCAGCGAAAAAGAGGTTGGAAAAGACTACCCTGACAATGCTCACTGAGATCCGTAAGCGGGAGTTTTTGTGGGGTGGGAAGGGAATGGATAAATTTATACGGCAAAAAAGAGATGAGTATGGTCTAAGTTTAACCGGTGTCATTAACAGTAAGCTGGATGAACAAAACTGGCATGCTCAGCCAGAATGGGTTAAAAATTGGAGTGAGATAAAAAAGAAAATTCCCTTTAAGGAACTTATGGACAAGCCCAGGTATTGGACAGCTATTTGGCCTGGCACTCAAGGTGATCTGATTGTAGGCATTTTGCCTGTGGACAACGCCAAAACCGGTTTTCTGGTAGTAGGTGAAACACTAGATCAAGGATTACTTTTAAAACTTGATGGTATAGTTCGGGGAATTGAGGAGTATAAGCATTTAAAATCATTGAAGTATCCGCTTAAAGCTGCCTTGTATACCATCTTGGGGATCATGACCCTGCTCATCATTCTGGGGTCTATCTGGTTTGGCTTTAAGCTGGCTAGGGAAATTTCAGCCCCTGTTCAGGCCTTGGCAGCCGGGACCCAGCGTATAGCCAGGGGAGATCTCAGTGTTCGTCTGGAAGACCACTCTGATGATGAGCTTGGACTATTGGTTCGCTCATTTAATAATATGGCCAGAGACCTGGAGAAAAGCCAGGAAAGTTTGACCAGGGCCAATCTTCGTCTGGCTCAGCAAAATATAGAGTTAGAGGCCCGAGGTCGGTATATGCAGGCAGTATTAGATAATATTACAGCTGGGGTGATTTCTCTGGACAGGCAGGGGCGGGTTAGTACGATTAACAAGGCGGCAGAATTTATCTTAGGCATCGATAGTAAAAAAATTATTGGACGGTCTCCTTTGGAGTTAGTCCGGGGAGAATATGGCCAGATGATCCGCGATGTTTTTGAGCAGTTGTCTAATCTTCCTGGCTCGCAGTGGCAAAGACAGGTAGATGTAGAGATTGGAGGAAGAGTGGTTAAATTGCTGGTCAATGCCGTTCTATTGCGTACTGAAGGTAAGAAGTCAGGGATTGTGGCGGTTTTTGAAGATATTACAGAACTGGAAAAGATGCAGAGGTTAGCCGCCTGGAAGGAGGTAGCGCGCAGAATTGCCCATGAAATAAAAAATCCTTTAACCCCGATAAAATTATCTGCCCAGAGACTGGAGAAAAGATTTTCTTCTCAGATCGAGGACCAGGTTTTTACCCAATGCACCAGGCTTATTATTAGGCAAGTAGAGCATTTGCAGGCCTTGGTTCAGGAATTTTCTGGCTTTGCCAAATTACCTGAAATTCATCCAAGACTGGATTATCTGGCTCCATTACTAGAAGAGTTGATCAAAGATTTTGAGCACAGCTACCGCCATATCAAGTGGGAACTTACGTTTTTATCTGAGATCCCAAAATTTAAGTTTGATCGCGAGGCCATAAAAAGAGTGTTTATGAACTTGTTGCTCAATGCCGCCGAAGTGCTAGTCAATGAAGAAGCCCCCCACATCCAGGTTCGAGCCATTTATGATAAACCTTTACAACGAGTGAATATCGAGGTTGCTGACAATGGACCCGGGTTTACTCCTGAAGAGAGGAGCAGAATGTTTGAACCCTATTATTCGCGCAAAAAAGGGGGAACTGGATTGGGTCTGACCATAGTCAAGTCTATTGTCACTGACCACCATGGTTATGTACGGGTTAAACCCAATAAGCCCAAAGGCAGTGTTTTTGTGGTGGAGTTGCCCGTGTGAGGTGAGTTAGTGGGAGAGCGAGGCTTATGAGTGAAAAAATTTTTATTATAGACGACGAGCAAGGTATCCGCGTATCAATGCGTGGGATTCTAGAGGACGAAGGATATGAAGTCCTGGAGGCAGAAAGTGGTGAGCAAGGGCTAGAACAGATTAATGAAGAAACTGATCTTGTTTTTTTGGATATCTGGCTGCCAGGAATTGATGGCATTGAGGTTCTGGAAAAGTTAAACCAGTTGTATCCTGATCTACCTGTTGTTATGATTTCCGGCCATGGTAATATAGAGACGGCTGTTAAAGCCATCAAAAAAGGAGCTTTTGATTTTATAGAAAAGCCCTTGTCTCTGGAAAAGGTACTCATTACTGCGCAAAAGGCCTTACAGTTTGCCAGGCTGCGACAGGAAAACAGAGAGCTTAAACTGCGGGTTAGAAACCATAGAGTACATGAAATTTCAGGCAGGTCCAGGGTTATTCAAGAGCTTCGTCAGGTAATCAAGCAGGTGGCTCCGACTGATGCCTGGGTTTTAATTACCGGAGAAAACGGAACCGGAAAGGAAATAGTAGCCAGGTCTATTCATCGTCAGAGTAAAAGAGCTAGCCAGCCTTTAATTGCTGTCAATTGTGCGGCTATTCCTGAAGAACTTATAGAATCTGAACTTTTTGGACATGAAAAAGGGGCTTTTACCGGGGCACAAAGCGCAAAAAAAGGAAAATTTGAGCTGGCTCATAAAGGGACATTGTTCCTGGATGAAATAGGCGACATGAGCTTAAAGACTCAGGCCAAGATTTTGCGTATCTTGCAGGAACAGTGCTTTGAACGTATCGGTGGAAGTAAAACCATTCAAGTGGATGTGCGGGTCATTGCGGCCACTAATAAAGATTTGCTTAAAGAAATAGAAGAAGGGAATTTTCGCGAAGACCTGTATTATCGCCTGAAAGTGTTTCCTCTGGAGGTGCCTCCCTTAAGAGAGCGGCAGGAAGATATACCTGTTTTGCTGGAAGAATTTATTGCCCAGTTAAGTCAGGAGCATAATTTCAAGTCTCTCAAATTTACCGAAGAGGCCATTGAAGTTTTAAAAAGTTATCCCTGGCCGGGAAATGTGCGCGAGCTGAAGAACTTTGTTGAGCGGTTGTTTATCCTCTATCCGGGGCAGGAAGTAGATGTGGGCAAGCTACCTTCAGAAATAAAAAATAAACCCGCATCAAGGAGTAAGATGGATCTATTTCCTGAGCTAAGTCACATACCAAATAATTTTAAGCAGGCCAGGTCTTGTTTTGAAGCCTGGTTTTTGGAAAACAAATTAAAAGAATACGGCGGTAATGTGAGTAAACTGGCTCAGGCTATTGGCCTGGAAAGGAGTTATTTATACCGGAAGCTTAAGGCATATAATCTGGGAGAGATGTAGGGTTTATTGAGTTTGACAAGTACGTTGAAAACTTTAGCGGTCGTCAAAAAAAAAAAATGGTGTTTGTATCAGTGCTCTTCTGCATGCGATGAGAGGTTCAAATTGAGTTTTAAATTAGAGCTAATTTTTAGGGATCGTGTTGGAATTGTAGCCGATATTTCCTCCTTGATCGCAGAGCACGAGTTTAACATCGTCTCCATGGAAGTTCAGAGAAAAGACGACAAGGCCTATGTATATGTCAAAACTGAAAACGGTACTCATGCATCCAGAAAAGAAGAAATTTTCGAAATACTCGGAAGAATATCAGATCTTATTGAAATCAGATTTATCGAAACTCTCCCTCAGGAAGACAGAGAAAACAGGTTTCGCGTTGTTCTGGATAACATCAGCGACGGGGTGATCTCCATTGGAAGAGATGGGAAAATTACCACCATTAACAAAGTGGCCAAGGATGTCTTGAACTGCCAAGGCAATCAGTTGGTTGGCCGAAGTATAGAAACCTTGAACCTGCCGGATTATAGTATCCTGAGATGCCTGGAGGGGAAGACATATACCAATGTCAAAAAGAACCTAATCACCAAGACGGGAAGGTATCAATATTTTGCTACGGGTCGACCTATCTGGGATTCATCCGGTCGCATTATTGGAGCCGTTGAAATTGCAAAGGATATGCAGGAAATAAAATCTTTGGCAAAATCTATTTCCGAGCCGACCCGGATTAGCTTCAGCGATATTATCGGGCAGCATCCTACAATTACCGCAGCCATTTCCTTTGCCCAAAAGATCGCCAGTACGGATTCGATCGTTTTGATCCGGGGAGCCAGCGGCACAGGTAAAGAGTTGTTTGCCCGTGCAATTCATACCGAAAGTGGCAGGAAAGGTCCGTTTGTTCCCATCAACTGTGCGGCTTTTCCAGAGCAGCTTCTGGAAAGTGAATTGTTCGGGTATGTCGGGGGAGCATTTACCGGAGGTAGAAAGGAAGGCAAACCAGGTCTTTTTGAAATTGCAAAGGACGGCACCGTTTTTCTCGATGAGATCGCAGAGATGCCGCTTAGTGCTCAGGCAAAGATTTTAAGACTTATACACGATAAGCGTGTCCGAAGAATCGGCGGTATCGAGGAAGTACCCGTTAACACTCGTATTATCACAGCCACCAATCGAAATTTAGAACAGTTGGTGGAGGCAAAATTGTTTCGGCAAGATCTGTATTACAGAATTAATGTGCTGCCGATCCATATCCCGCCTTTGGCAGAAAGAATTGAAGATATTCCAATCCTGGTTGAACACTTTCTTTTTCAGCTCGCTTCCAAACTCGGTAAAAAGGTTCAATCCATAACTAAAGAAGCCCTGAATAAATTATGCCTCCACAGCTGGCCAGGCAATGTAAGGGAACTGAAAAATGTCGTTGAGAGGGCGGCAATCCTGAGTGATGGAGACAAGATCGACGTCGATTGTATTTTATTCAGTTACGAAATCGGCAAAAACATGAAAGGAGGGCTGAATCAGGCCCACCATAAAGGGACAAGGAGCCGGTCGTTAAAAACCGCGCTCGCTGAATACGAGAAAACTATTATCCTCGAAACACTTGAAAAATCCAGCAGCATACGTAAAGCAGCTCAGGCCCTCGGGATATCACACACCGCTTTGCTGAATAAAATAAAAAAATACCAAATCGAAATGGCAACAAAATGAACCACTGGAAACAAATTCAACCAAAGTGGTTAATGTAGTGTTTCAAATAAGATAGAGTCTTAAAGAGTTGTTTTTGGAATAAATTGTTGCCATCATCGATTATTTTCGCCGGTACCCACCTTTCAATCTAATGGCACAATCGGATTGCATTTTTGATTTTTATACCCAATGTTTTTTTTGTAACTTGTTGAAATTTATAGACATATTCTTTTTTTTAGAAACTCTCTTTTTCAAGTAAATCCGATTCATAATCTCTCCTGAAACCCAATTTTTCCCTCTTTCAAAGAGGTGGCAAACATTTTGCTGAAACAATAGATACAGCAGCATTTGAGTTTGTCTGGCCCTGAAAAATTTCAAATCCATCTAATTTCATAACCCAAGGAGAGAGTAAATAATGATCGTAGGAATTTTAAAGGAAATCAAGGAAGAAGAGAATCGCGTGTCCATGACGCCTGCTGGAGTGGAGGTAATGAAACAAAACGGCCATACAGTTCTTGTTGAAAAAGCGGCCGGAAGCGGCAGCGGGTTCCAGGACGATGATTATGAAAGAGCCGGGGCTGAGATTGTCGATACACCCGCAGAAATTTTCGAGCGTGCAGACATGGTAATGCATGTGAAAGAACCGTTGCCATCAGAATATGACTTGATCCGGCAAGATCAGATTGTCTTTACATACCTTCATCTGGCAGCGGCCGAAGAGCTGACTCACGCTTTGATAAAAAGCGGCTCGATCTGCATCGCTTATGAAACCATTCAAAAAGAGGATGGTTCCCTGCCTTTGCTGACTCCCATGAGTGAAGTTGCCGGTCGTATGGCGACACAGCAGGCTGCCAAGTACTTGGAAATGTCCCATGGAGGTCATGGCGTTTTGCTGGGCGGTGTGCCCGGGGTTGAGCCTGCCACCGTGGTCATCATCGGGGGCGGTGTTGTTGGTATTAATGCCGCCAAAATGGCTTGCGGGCTGGGTGCTAGAGTTTACATTCTGGATATGAACCTGGATCGCTTGAGATATTTAAGCGATGTCATGCCGAGTAATTGTATCCCGCTGATGTCAAGCCCGGCGACACTTCGTAAGCTTGTTAAAGAGGCCGATGTTGTTATCGGGGCAGTGTTGGTTCCAGGCGCAAAGGCACCAAAATTGATTACCTGTGACATGCTCAAAAGCATGAAGAAGGGCGCGGTGTTGGTTGATGTGGCTATCGATCAGGGGGGCTGTTTTGAGACCTCCAAGCCGACGACCCATTCCGATCCGATTTATACCGTTGATGGTGTTGTACATTACTGCGTGGCCAATATGCCCGGAGCTGTGGCCAAGACTTCGACATTGGCTCTGACCAACGCGACCCTCCCTTATGCGGTTGAAATCGCCAATAAAGGTTGGAAAAGAGCTATGGAGGAAAATTCCGAGATTAGACTTGGTGCTAACGTGGTTAAAGGTAAAATAACCTATAAAGCGGTGGCAGAGGCCTTCGGATTGGAATATACGCCGATCGAGGAACTCCTTTAAATATAATCTCTTCGCGAATGACTTATTGACAAATTACGCTGCGCCCTTTGGTACGCCTCATGACATACGCGTGACCCGAGCCCAAAGGGCACAGCCTTCCTCGATAATTCATTAAACTCTGAAGATAATGTTTGCCTGACGGCCACAAGTCCTTTCCCGCCGGTAGGAAAAGAAGAGTTGTTCAAGGCACTTGGTGCAGAGGTCAAGGCTGAATATATTTTCAGCCTTGATACCTGCCTTTTGCAATTGATCTCTGGTCAGCGCCCAAAGGTTCATGCACTGGCTTTCGGAATTAAAATACGGGGCAAATTTTTGCGGCCAGTGTTCATCAAAATTCTGGAACTCTGCACAACATGGGCCAAGGCTTGGCCCGCGTACAGCTAAAACTTCTGCGGGCTGCAAGTTGTAGCGCGAGCAAAATTTCTGCACTCCAATGATGGGAAAATCGGCCCTGTTTCCTCTCCAGCCACAGTGCAAGGCGGCAATAAATCGACCTGATTTGTGGGCTAAAAAAATTGGCTGGCAGTCAGCGGTTTTAATGACCAACCCGGTAGACGGCTTTTGTGTCGCAAGTCCATCACCTTCTTGCTGGATTTCAAGTAGACTTTCTTCTTCAAGATCAAAATGGATGTCTGTCCCATGCACCTGTTTTAATTCTATCCACTTACTAAACCCAAGGTCATGTTTTAATTTTTGTCTGTTGACCAGGACATTTTTTTGTTCATCTCCCACCTCGAGAGAGATATTATTGGCCATATATGGTCCCTGGCTCTGGCCGCCTAGTCTGGTGCCAAAGACGCAGATTATGTTTTTCAGACCGGGAAAAGAGAATTTTATGTTCATCTTGATCTTCACTCTTGGTTTAGTTGAGCAGTCTGTCTGTTAGTTGAGTGGGATGACATACATCCTTAATCACTCAAAAAACAGAACTCAATAACTGTAAACTTCAAGTCTTATCGCTTCCTGCACTGAATTATCCTTTTTTCTGTGACAATAGTTTCCACTGGCTTGTCCCAGGGGTCGATGGGTAGGGATGGAAGTACCTGGAAGTCATAGGCAAGAGCTATGGTTCTGGTCTTAGTTGAATCAAGTTCGGGTAAAAAGCGATCAAAATAACCTTGGCCATAGCCTAATCTATAACCCTTTTGGTCAAAGGCTACTCCTGGCAGGACGATAAGATCCGGTCCGCCTCCTTTATAGAGGGAGCAGATTTCAGGGATGGGTTCAGGAATATTGAATATACCTTTGCCAAGTTCTTTCGGGTTTGATACTAGATAAAAATTCATTTTTCCACACTCGTTTTTATCACAGTGGGGCAAAAAGGTAGAAATTTTTAGGTCCCAGAATTTTTGTAAAAGGGGCCAGGTGTTTACCTCGTTCCTAATGGGTAGGTATAAAAAGGCTTCTCTGACCCTATCCAGAAGATTCAGACTATAAAAATTTTCTAATATGGTAGAGCTTAATGAATCGACCTGCTCCGGAGTTAAGTTGTTACGCTTTTTAAGAAGTTTTTGCCGAATTTGGTGTTTGGACGTCATTGACTTGATTAACCTTTCAGGTTGATTTTTTTGCGGTTTAAAGTTTGAACTTGCGTCAAGGTTAACGCTTCTCGCAAAGACTTAACGCTCATCCTGTCATTGCGAGGGGAGCGAAGCTGCCCGTGGCAATCTCACCCATTAAGTGAAAATTGCTGGCTCAAAATCTACTTTGATTCCAATATGTTTAATGTAAAACTCAATTAAGAATCGCTTAATTTAGGTCTTAGGTTGATTTTTTGCTGGACACGCTGACTGTTTGTCAGTTTAATTAGACAAATTTAAAATTCAAGTCTAAATTTGACCAGAATATTTTCCCTGATGAACTTGAAAAAAGATTTTTTTATACATCAATGAACTTGTAGCGTATGTGTTTTCTTATGCAGCCTAGTGGGTTTAGGAGACCGTCGTCGAAAATAATGAGATTTAGAAAAGGTCATATTCATTTTAACAAGAAAATACGTTAGTAATTTGTAAACCCAGCTTAAGGAGGTCATCATGAAGGTGTTTAATATTGAAGGTATGAGTTGTTCTCATTGTGTACAGGCAGTAAAGAAGGCTATTTCTTCTGTGCCCGGGGTAAAGAGTGTTGAAGTCAATTTAGAAAAAAAGCAGGTTTATTTAGAGACAGATGGTGAGGTAGATCTGGATTTGATTAAAAAGGCTGTGGAGGAGGAAGGGTATAAAGTTGTGAGATAAGGATAAGGGCAAGGGATAAGAGAAAGGAGAGGGGGTGAAGGTAAGTTGTTTATCTCTTATCCCTTTATGAGACTGTGGCCAAACTTTGCCCAGAGGGCAACTTTTCATAATTTTTTCAATCCTGGTAGTTAAATGTGGTTTGGCCACAGACTCTTATGATTAGACGTTTAACTATCCTTCTTGGGCAGGATTAGGTTTAACAGGACTCCGGTAATGCCGGCCAGCCCAATTCCCTTCAATGTAAATTCTCCTGCGGAAAAGGTCATTCCGCCAATCCCGAACACAACAATTATGGCCACAATAGCCATGTTTCGAGGCTGCATCAAGTCTACTTGGGCCTTAATAAGGCTGTTTACGCCTACAACCATGATAGTTCCAAAAAGCAGGACCAGAATTCCGCCCATTACTGGAACCGGGATAGTTTGCAAAAGAGCGCCCACTTTGCCCACAAAGGAGAGAATAATGGCAAAGATGGCAGCCCATGTCATGATCCCCGGGTTAAATATCTTGATCAAGGCTACTGCGCCTGTAACCTCCGAGTAAGTAGTATTTGGTGGACCACCAAGCAAAGAAGCCAATGAAGTGGCCAGACCGTCTCCAAGCAGGGTTTTATTTATTCCCGGATCTTCAAGGTAATTTTTCCCGGTGACAGAGCCTATGGCCAAGATGTCACCAAAGTGTTCAATGGCAGGAGCAATGGCTACTGGTAGAATGAAAAGTATAGCCTGCAGGTTCCACTCAGGGAAAGTAAAGTTGGGTACTGCTAGCCAAGGAGCCTGTTTGACTGGAGTAAAATCAACAAGACCAAGGGGAATTGAGATTATGTAACCAACGATAATACCGCAGAGAATTGGAATCAAACGAAGTATGCCTTTGCCAAAAAGGGAGACAATAATGGTTGTGGCCAGAGAGATCATTGATACAAGCAAAGCTGTCTTTTCTGGCACTAAAACTGCGGACCCGTCACCGGTTTTACCCATGGCCATGTGCACGGCTACCGGAGCCAGAATGAGACCAATGACCATAATTACCGGACCTGTGACAATGGGAGGGAGGATACGTTCTAAAATAGCCGTACCTCTTATGGAAATAAGTATGCTCAATATAACATACAGAACTCCTGCTGCAGCCAGGCCACACAATGTGCCAGCAATACCCCATGTCTGTACTCCATAAATAATGGGAGCAATAAAGGCAAAAGAAGATGCCAAAAAGACTGGTACCTTGCGTTTAGTAATGAACTGAAAAAGCAGAGTTCCGGCCCCGGCAGTAAAGAGAGCTACATTAGGATCAAGCCCGGTTAAAAGAGGAACAAGAACCAGGGCTCCAAAGGCTACAAAGAGCATTTGCGCACCAACGATACTGTCCCTTAGCCGAAATTGGTACTCTGTTGCATTTTCTGTAGTCATTTACACCTCCTAGCTGTTCTAATTAGCTTGTCTAAAAATAAAAAAAGCGCCGTTCATATGGCTTGAGTCTAACTTTTGACAAAAAAATAGGCACCGATTGGTGCCTATTTAGTTCCAAAAATTTTATCTCCGGCATCACCCAGTCCGGGAAGAATGTAACCTTTGTCATTCAGCTTCTCATCAATGCTGGCCAGATATATGTCCACATCTGGATGAGCTTTGGTTACTCTTTCCAGACCTTCAGGGGCGGCTACTAGAGAAAGAGCTTTTATTTTTTTGCACCCAGCTTCCTTTAGCAGATCAATAGTAGCCAGGAGAGTTCCTCCTGTAGCCAGCATAGGGTCGATTATCAAGGCGATTCGCTTTTCAATGTTTGAGGCCAGTTTAACATAATACCGCACGGGCTCAAGAGTTTCCTCGTTGCGGTATAGGCCGACTACACTAACCTTGGCTCCGGGAATGAGATCAATGACCCCATCCAGCATGCCTAGTCCTGCCCTTAAAATAGGGACTACAGTTATTTTCTTACCTTTAATTGTCTCTATTTCTACAGGCCCGGCCCAGCCCTGAATGGTTATCTTTTCTGTTTCCAAATCCTTGGTTGCTTCATAAGTGAGCAACCTGGCCAACTCAGAAGCCAGGGCCCGAAAGTTTTTAGTGCTAAGGTCGTGTTTGCGCATGATCCCCAATTTATGTTTGACTAAAGGATGGTTTACCACATGGACAGCCATTATTTCCTCCTTTATTTTAAGGCGGTTAAAAAGATTTGCTTAAAAAAAATCGCTGTCTTCTAAATCCAAGATTGTTCATTGGTCAAGAATAAAAAAGGTAAATTTTTAAACTAGGGACACGCACCCTTCATGTCAGGCGACATCTTTCCCGACACAGAGGGGTCCACAAGCCAGCCTGTCAACGACAGAACTGTATGCCCAAAACCTGTTATTCCTCTTCTAAATGGTGTTTCCGCTAGATGTTCCAATCCAAAAATATTTTCCACTCTTCGTCATTCTGAGGGAGTGAAACGACCGAAGAATCTCTAACATAGCAAACGAGATTCTTCGCTTCGCTCAGAATGACGTAATCAGGGTAACAAGCGGATACACCCTTTTCTAAAGTCATTTTCGAGGCGTATAGGCAAGCTGCGCTCAAATTCAGTCCAAAGAGTCAGTTTATTGGCCGCTCGATAATCTATGGCATATTCTTTTAGCGTTAGTAGAATATAGTTGCCACAGAATACCCAGACAAGACAGTGAAAACCATTAAAAAACTTTAGCCAAATCCAAAGACATAAATATACCTTACACAAATGTATGCAAAAGTACGGAAATAATGAGGTTAGTCCCACAATAATATAAATATAACTCTTGGCTAATCTAAACCTATAGACACTACAACTGAATACATCATAATACTTTTACTTTGCAACAGAGCTTTTTGCTACGGATAGTTAAGAGCGGTGGAAAGATTGGGTGAATATGACCTCGAAGGAAAAGGACAGACTTGCTTGTTATCTTGCCCATACAACACGTTGCACTCCTTCTACCATTTTAAAAGGAAGACCAGCACTTATACTTTGCTTGACCTTTTCTTTATCCAGAACTGTTATTCCAGCTAAAACATCAATGCCTAACTCAAATAAAATTGGCGTAAGGGGAGTGCTAGGTCCCAGCATGATTTTTAAGCTATGAGGTGATGTTAGTTGTAAAATGGTTGCCAGAGTATTATTGGCCAGCGTAGTTGCAGTGATAGCGACAACATCAGCTTTGGGAAGAACAGTTGGAGCTTCATTTTCATAGATATCTCCTGGACAAGGTCTTTTTTCCAATACCCAAAAGTTGGCAAATTTGTGGCGTATGCGGTTTACAAAAGGAAAGTGACCAATAACAGCCACATTTTTATTCTCACCAAATCTGACTATTAAATCCTGAGCCTTAATGTTTTTTTGGTGAGGAATATTATCTATCTTCAGCAAACTATTAACACAGGCCAAACCTAAAGATGCTTCAAATGGATTGGAGCTCAACAAGAGTCTGGCAGTCTCCCGAGCTGATTTATGCAAAGGCATGGGTGGAAATTCTGTATCTGAACTAATTTTTTGATGATAAGCCCAGGAAGCAAGACCAAATTTTTCAGTTCCAATGCCAAGCAGGTGAGCTCCGTAAACAACATCATTAATAATTTGGTCATCAACTTGTTCCAGTTCTTTTAATAAAAGTTTTAAAATATATTTTTGTTCCATTTTTATACCCCTTGATGTTCATATAAGAATGTCTGATAAGAAAAAATAAACGATCTTTGCAAGAATCAAGATAGTTATAATTTTCCAAAGTTTTTGGATGCAGCTTAAGTGAAGTAAAATCAAGATAAAATATGTATATTTTATAACAATTTAAAATCGTTCAACTTATCTAGCCAATGACTTTGACTAAATCCTGAAAACCACTGTGTTCTCCCAACTTGATTTATATTAATTGATAACTTAAATCTATCCATATAGACATAAAAAAGGAGAGGATAAAGTGAGAAAAGTATACCCTTTAATTTTGGGCAACATGAAAAAAGAGACAAGAGATTATCTAACGGTTAAAGCTCCTTATGACAACCAGGAGGTTGGTCAAGTCAGTTTAGCCGGGGAAGCAGAAATAGAGCTGGCCATACAGAAGGCTGTAGAGGCTTTTGAGATTTTAAAATTTATGCCAGTCTATCAAAAAGAGGAGATTCTGCACCAGGTATCTCTGGCAATAAAAGCCAGGGGTGAGGAGCTAGCCCGCATAATTGCTCTGGAAGGTGGAAAGCCCATCACCTTTGCCAAGATTGAAGTAGCCCGCTGCGCAGAACTTTTTGCATGGGCAGCAGAGGAAACAAAACGTTTTGGCGGTGAAATCGTGCCTCTGGACTTAGATAGAATAGGCGAAAACCGTATGGGCATTAACAAAAGATTTCCCATCGGTCCGGTTTTAGCCATCACTCCTTTTAACTTTCCATTAAATCTGGTAGCACATAAGGTTGCGCCTGCCCTGGCTGTCGGCAATCCAATTATTATAAAACCATCTCCTGCCACACCCATTACAGCCATTATTTTAGGCGAAATCATTGCGCAGACTGACCTGCCCGAAGGCAGCATAAGCGTATTGCCCTGCAAAACAGCTCTGGCTGAGAAAATGGTCAAAGACGAGCGTATAGCCATGTTTACTTTTACAGGCAGCCCCAAAGTGGGATGGTATCTAAAAAAAGAAGCCGGACGCAAGCGGGTTACTCTCGAACTTGGCGGCAATGCTGCTTTAATTGTAGATTCGTTAAAGTATAAGGATTTTCTGCTTGAACGTGCCATAATCGGAGGCTATTATCATGCGGGACAGGTCTGTATCTCCATACAGAGAATTTTTATTCAGGAAAGCTTATACGACACATTTTTACAGGAGTTCATAGACAGAGTAAAAAGAATTCCTGTTGGAGATCCATTAGATGAAAAGACTATAACCGGCCCCCTGATCAACAAATCCTCTGCTGATCAGGTTTATGAGTGGATTCAGGAGGCTGTTGCAGACGGCGCAAAATTATTGGTTGGCGGTGAGCGTCATAGCCAGAGTCCCTGCGTTATCACGCCTGCTGTGCTAACAAACACTACACCGGATATGAAAGTTAATAGCCTGGAAGTTTTTGGTCCGGTAGTGACAATTGAGCCTTATGAAAAATTTGAAGACGCCATAGCCATGACCAACAATTCCATCTATGGCTTACAGGCAGGCGTGTTTACCGATGATTTAAGCCATGCCTTTTATGCCTACAATCATCTGGATGTAGGAGGAGTAATTATCAATGATATTCCTACCTACCGGAGTGACCCCATGCCTTATGGTGGAGTCAAAATGTCAGGATGTGGACGCGAAGGCATTAAATATGCTATGGAAGAGATGACTGAAGGCAAATTTTTAGCTCTTAAATATGCTTAACTAGAATTTTGGAGTCTCTTCTATGTTTACTGTGGAATTTCTGTTTGAAGTAAAGCCTGAATTGGGGCTGCAATGAGATATTCATGTGAATGAAACACTCCACATTACAATAGCCCCGGACGTTTGCACGTTCTGGTTGGAACAAGCTGTTTAGACCTTCTGATCGGTCATTGGTATGATGCAACTGCAAAAATTAAAAATTTATAGTTTTGGCAAAAAAATATCCTGTAACCATTTTAAATGATTGAACATTCATAATTCAAAATTCAACATTGCCTGCAAAAAGGGACTTTTTGCAGGCGCATCTGGTATGACCAGATCTCCAGCTCCTTGCTGTTGCCTTAATATGTTTTTTAAAAGTTTTTAATGGGTGCATCCGCTATTTGCACTGATTTTTGAGAAGCCTTAATTTTGGCATTGCATCTGCTGATTGTTTTTTCTTTGCTTGTTCATACTTAGCAAAATTTCGTCATAATTAAGTAATCAAACCTTATGATAAGGAAATTGAAATGTACAAAACACCAGAGCAATCTTGGGAAAGCAGAGATCTTCAAGTTGTCTTTAAAAGGAGGTAAAAATATGAGAAAGTGTAAGGTTACTATTCTTATTTTTTTGTTTTTTATTGCTTCATTTTCTAATATTGTTTTTGCTGGAGATACATGGAAATGTTATTACCCAAAGGGAACAACCATTATTTCTTCAGAATTTTCAACGGGAGGGGGGAAGAAGTTAATAATGTACATAGAAGTTGATGTCAGGTATCCCAATGGTCAGGTTGTAAAATATTTAGATAGCGTTGTTAAAACGGCAGGCTGGTTTGGATTGGGACGTCTAGCTATCCCTAAAAAGATTATATTTGTTGAATGGGATAAAGATGAAATAAGATTAGAAGATTAAAAAAATGGTAAAAAAAAGCAGATCAAGCCGAACTGGAACGGGACCTAATCTTGGTGTGCATTAAAATG
Organism: Desulfovulcanus ferrireducens; assembly: GCF_018704065.1. Taxonomy (NCBI): domain Bacteria; kingdom Pseudomonadati; phylum Thermodesulfobacteriota; class Desulfovibrionia; order Desulfovibrionales; family Desulfonauticaceae; genus Desulfovulcanus; species Desulfovulcanus ferrireducens. The sequence goes on from NZ_JAGUQP010000021.1 coordinate 31,881, forward strand.
GACTTTGCCAGGGCCAGGGCGGAAGGAAAGAAACTATGACGGCCAAAGGGGAGTCTGGGAAAAGGCAAACGGACAGGATGTGAGGTGTGAGGTTTCAAGAACATTCGCTACAATTTTTAGTTGCTGGTTTTGATTTTTAATTGCCATAGCATTAGGAATTTACCCCACCTCTCGTCCCGCATCAGTCCTATGTTTGTCCCACATTCGACCCACCCAACCTTCTTTTTGTCTAATTTCTCATTTCATATGACGCCTCACGTTCTTCTGGCTAGGATGTGACCTAAACTTCTATCAAAAGTCCTGTCAGTCATAAAAAAAAGGGTTTACGGAAATTTACCGTAAACCCTTGATTTTATTGATGGTGCGCCTGGCAGGATTCGAACCTGCGACCTACGGATTCGTAGTCCGGCACTCTATCCAGCTGAGCTACAGGCGCGACAGGAAATCTCTCTTATGGTTTTAGGCTGCATAAGTCAAGTAGTTTAGTCCTGTTTTTTGTGTTCTTCCAGATCAAGCAATTCCAATTCAGGAATAGAGTTATCGTTTTGGTCCGGGCTATCAGGGCCTGGTTCAGCATTGTCAGAAGATGTTTTAATTTCCTCTGCACTCAACTCTTTATCTTCCTCTTGAAAGAGAAGGGTATCTTCAGAAGGGATTTCAATCACTTCATCCTCGATGAGGGATAGGTCTCTTAGAGATTTTTTTTCTTCCGAACCTGCCTGGACAAAATCAGTAAAATCAATTTCCAAATCCTCCGGACTGACTTCGGAAGCTTCAAACTCATTTTGTTCAACAGTTTCTTCGATATCCGGGGAGCTTAATAATGCTTCGATTTCTTCGGGAGGCTCGATTTCTTCGAGAGGTTCCGGGCTAGAAGTTTGAGTGTGTTCAACTGAAGTAAAGACATTATCTTCATCATCAAGATCTACAATCTCAAGTTCTTTCTTCTCAAGAGAGGCAGAGTTTGCCTGATCTAAGGAAAAGTCAAAATTGATTCCAGCATCAACTGGCTCTTCTTGGCTTTCTGTTTCGCTTCCAGCGATCTCAGCAGGTTGCTCCACTTCATCTTTTATTGGCTCCAGGAAGTTGCTTTGTACAGGTAAGTCTGGTTCTGGGACGAAGGAAAATTCATCATTCTGTCTTTGGTATTCGGCAGAGGATTCCTCCGTCCACGTTATCCATTTTGTTTCGTTATAACCGACCCACTTTAAATTTAATTTCTCACGATCATCATCCCAGTCATAACCGCATTTGGGACAGGATGAGAGGTGATCAAATGATGTGTAGTCGCACTTATTACAGTACATGGTTTTCCTCTGATAAAAGTATTTATTTAATACATAACATCAAGATGGGAACAAGGCAATTGTTTTTTAGTTTTATGTTTCCTCGTAACTGTGTAAATTACTTTTGAGTCAGTGGCCAAACCATACTTAAGAGGACAATTTTTCGTAATTTTTTTCAATCCTGATTTCTTTTATGCTGGTGCAAATGCCTGGACCCATCTATAGCTTGCTTGCGGGCAGAGCATAATGGTATGTTTAAAATAAATGAACATTCTTTTCATTGTCGATAGTTATGGCAAATAATCCAGTAGCATTAATTTGTTTCACTGTGTGTTCACATAGCCCTGCCAGCTCTTCACTTATAACTGAGCATAAATTTTTGTGTTATTTTTGCTTTTTTTCTTTAAGTTTCTTCAACTCTTCTTCGCGTAGTGCTCTGCGCAAGACCTTACCTACCATGGTTTTGGGGAGTTCATCCCGAAATTCGATTTGTTTGGGAACCTTATAATTTGCCAGTTTTTGGCGACAAAAAGAGATTACCTCAGCCTTGGTCAGCTTTTCTCCTGGCTGAGGCACTATGAAGGCCTTGACGATTTCTCCACGAGTTGAGCTGGGAATACCCACAGTTACAGCTTCTTTGATTTTGGGATGTTCGTGCAGGACTTCATCTATTTCTCTGGGGTATATATTGTAGCCGCCTGAAATAATTAGGTCTTTTTTACGGTCAACAATATAAAAATATCCTTCTTCATCCATATACCCAATATCCCCGGTATATAACCAATTGTTACGTAGTGCATTAGCGGTTTCATCTGGCCTGTTCCAGTAACCTTTCATAACCTGAGGACCACGAATGACCAGCTCGCCAAATTTTCCCGGTGGCAAAGTGATGGTGCCCAACTCCATATCCACAATACAGGCATCAGTATCAGGAAAAGGCAGGCCAATAGAACCATATTTCTTTTTGCCACGAAGGGGATTTAAATGCGTAATGGGTGAAGCCTCGGTCAGACCGTATCCTTCGATAATCTCTGCCCCGGTCATTTTTTTAAACCGTTCAATAAGTTCCACCGGAATAGGCGCAGAACCAGAGATGCAATATTTGATAGAAGAGAGGTTATATTTATGAATATCTTTTTGCTGCATTAAGGCCATGAACACAGATGGAGCCGAGGGGAAAATAGTTGGCTTTATTTTGTTAATGGCCTGGAGTAACTCGCGAGGCACAAAGCGTGGGAATGGTGCCAAGGTGGCTCCAATGGCTGTGGCAAGATTTACACAGACAGTTAATCCATAGATATGGAAATAAGGCAGAACTCCAATGACTGTGTTTTGGGCATGTTTGATTTCGTGTAAGATAGCCAAGCATTGCTGGATATTGGCAGCTAGATTGAAGTGTGTGAGCATGACTCCTTTTGATATGCCTGTGGTTCCACCTGTATATTGCAGTACGGCCAGCTCACGATTCGGATTGGGAATGTATTTGGTAAATATGGTCCCTTTTTGAAAAAGGGTTTTCCATGGCAGAATTCTTTCTTTGTCATATTGAATCGTTGGGGAACTATTTTCTCTCTTGGCCTTGAAATTGTAAAGGACATTTAGAGGAAAGCGTAAGCAGTCTGAAATACGGGTGATAAAGACTTTTTGTAGTTTGAGTTTGGCTGACAGCTTGTTGATTTTGGGCCATAGCAGATCTAGGGTTATTAAAAATTTGGCTTGTGAATCGTTAAAGTGGTGTAACAATTCTTTTTCCATATATAATGGATTGGTCATGACTACCACTCCACCGGCCTTGAGCACGCCCCAATAAGTAATTATACATTGGGGTGTGTTGGGTAGCATGATGGCCACCCTGTCTCCCGGATTTAGGCCGTGAGCGCGTAGATTGGCGGCAACTCTTTCAGTTAATTTCTTTAGTTTGGCATAAGTTATTTTCCAGTTGTTAAAGACAATAGCCGGTCTTTGTGGGTATTTCTGAGCTGAGCGGTCCAAATATTCGTAAATGGGGATTTGTTCGTAATGCAGATTATGACTTACTTCTTTATCATAGCTTTTAAGCCAGGGTCTTTTGATTTCATTTTCAATCATATCTACTCCACCTTTTTACATCCTCGCACCCTTGGGCAACCTTGGAAGATTTTAAAAAGTTACAAACTCGAAAGGCCTAATTCCTTCGTTGACCAGAGAATGCTTCGGAGTTATAGATATTTTTTTATGTGACCTGGGATGGGATAAAAAACTATTTAAAGACAACTTTTCTATAGTAATCATCCATAGCTTGGAAGGGACTGCTTTTAGGGAATTAAGAGCTATTAATCAACATGGTTTTTTTGGTTTTTTAGTCTTGCCAGGTTTACTTTTTGAAAAAAGAATTTATTGTTTTCTGACTGTGGAAAATTGAGGAGGTTTCGAATGAACAAAAAGGTGTTTAAGCTGGGGATTGTTTTGCTTTCAATATGTTGGTTTACCCTTTCCTGGGCAGCCCTGCCGGACTTTACTGAACTAGCGGCCAAGGCTGGAAAAGCAGTGGTCAATATAGGGACAGTCAAAGTTGTCAAAAGGCCGGACGTTAGAGATTTTTTTAAAGGATTGCCCAGACAGGGGCATCCTTTTGAAGAGTTTTTTGACCAGTTTGAACGGTTTTTTGGCAGACAATTTAAGCGACCCCAAAAACAACGTTCTTTGGGTTCCGGGTTCATCATTTCCAAGGATGGATATATAGTTACTAACAATCATGTTATTGATGGGGCGGATGAGATAAAGGTTAAATTTCAGGACGAATATGGCGAGAAGACCTATGATGCTAAGATAATAGGTACGGATCCTGAAACAGATCTCGCCTTGTTAAAGATCGAAGCGGATATTGAGTTGCCTACATTAAAATTTGGTGATTCTGATAAAATAAAGGTAGGCCAGTGGGTGGTCGCTATTGGTAATCCTTTTGGGCTGGACCATACTGTCACAGCAGGAATTGTTAGTGCCAAAGGTAGAATAATCGGGGCTGGGCCGTATGACAATTTTATTCAAACCGATGCTTCCATTAATCCGGGTAACAGTGGGGGGCCATTGCTGGACCTTAACGGTGAAGTAATTGGTATCAATACTGCCATTATTGCTTCTGGCCAGGGAATAGGTTTTGCCATCCCGAGCAACCTGGCAAAAAACGTTATTGAACAGTTAAAAAAACATAAGAAAGTTAAAAGAGGATGGCTAGGAGTAAGTATTCAGAACCTGGATGAAAATACAGCTAAAGCTTTAGGGCTTGAAACTCCCAAAGGAGCTTTAGTCGCATCTGTAACACCGGGTGATCCGGCAGATAAGGCCGGGATTAAAGCTGGTGATGTAATTATCGCAGTGGAAGGGCAGGTAGTTGAAAATGCTTCTGATTTGACACGAAGAATCGGTGAACTTTTACCTGGGGCTAAAATTAAGATAACCATTTGGAGAAAAGGCAAAGTCAAAGATTTATATGTGACTTTGGGAGAAAGAAGTATTCATAAATTGGCTAAAAATGGTTCCCCGGAACCCGAGGTAGAAGAAAGTGTGCTCGGTTTGAGTCTCCGTTCAGTAAGGCCGGAAGAGGCCAAGGCCCTTGGTTTGGATAAAGTTCAAGGTCTTCTGGTTACAGGAGTGCAGGATGGCTCCAAGGCTGACTTAAGCGGAGTGCGGGCTGGTGATGTGATTTTGGAGGTCAACGGTCAGGAAGTTCACTCTATACAGGAGTTTAAAAGGATATTTGAAACTGATGCCAAAAAGAAAAAAGTGCTTATGCTCTTGATCAAACGTGATGGGCAGAATTTATTCAGGATTATTTCCCTGGAGGACTAATATTGAAAGGGTGAAGCGGAGAGAGAATCGGAGAAAAGAATCCCCGTTTCACCCTTTCCTCGTTTCCCAATTACTCCGTTTCATAATGGCAAGGGATTTAATTTGAAATGCAGAAGTATTTGTTCAGGCCGGGGTGTAAAGTTAACCTGTACCTAAATATAGTTTCAAAGCTGGACAATGGTTATCATCAGCTTGAATCTTTGTTCTATCCTCTTCCAAAACCTTTTGATGAGCTGGTAATCGAGGTTACCACTCGGAAAGAGTTTATACTTAAATGTTCCATACCTGAGCTGGAAAATGAAAATATTCTGGAGAAGGCCTATCTTGCATATGGTAAGAAAACCGGCTTCTGGCCGGGTTTAAATATCTATTTACGTAAGAAAATTCCTATAGGTGCGGGATTAGGGGGAGGAAGTTCGGATGCGGCATGTATGCTGAAGTTCTTAAACTCATTGGCCAAAGATAGGGCTCTTTCTGAAGAGGATTTGCTTGCCCTGGGAAGCGAGGTGGGGGCTGATGTCCCCTTTTTCATTCTCAATTCACCGGCTTGGGTAACAGGAATCGGGGATAAGATTCGTTTAGAAAATGTCCTCCTGACAGGCTGGCATGCTCTTTTAGTCTGTCCCAGAATACATATTTCAACTGCCTGGGCTTATCGCGCCTGGGATGTAAAACAAAAAAAAGATTATCTCTTGACAAGAGAAGGGGGTAAGGATAAAAAGGCGACCTTCACAAGGACGTTGGTTCTTTACAATAGTTTTGAGCAGGTCGTGCTTCCTGAGTTCAGGCTGTTATATGATTTAAAATTGATTATGGTAAGAAGTGGAGCTAGTGCTGTTGTTTTGAGTGGGTCGGGCTCTAGTATGATAGCCTTCTTTAGGAGAGCAGAACTTCAGGAGCAAGCCAGCCTTATTTTGAGTCAACTTTCCATACCTTTCTATACATATCACTTCTAATGCTGGGGCGTCGCCAAGTGGTAAGGCAACGGGTTTTGGTCCCGTCATTCGAGGGTTCGAATCCTTCCGCCCCAGCCAATTTTTTTTTAGAGGAAAAGATGCCGAGGCATGGAGAATTAAAAATTATCACTGGGACTGCCAATCCTTCGCTTGCGGAGGGGATTTGTGATCATTTGGGCATGAACTTAAGTCCAACCCTCGTGACTACTTTTAGCGATGGAGAGATACGGGTAGAGATTGGAGATAATGTACGCGGTGATGATGTATTTGTAGTTCAATCTACATGTGCCCCTGTAAATCATAACCTTATGGAACTTTGTTTGATGCTTGATGCGCTGAAGCGTGCCAGTGTGGGGCGGGTGACTGCAGTCGTTCCTTATTATGGTTATGCTCGTCAGGACCGCAAGGTTGTGCCTAGGGTTCCTATTAGCGCAAAGCTGGTGGCAGACTTTATCACGGTTGCAGGGGTTAATCGTTTGTTGACCGTTGATCTTCATGCCGGACAGATTCAGGGGTTTTTTAATATTCCAGTCGACAATTTGTTTGCAGCTGAAGTGCTGTTGGATTATATGCGCCAATTTAATGGCGATGTGGTGGTGGTCTCGCCCGATGCAGGGGGGACAGAGCGTGCCAGAGCCTATGCCAAGCGTTTAGGGGCGGAGCTCGCTATAATAGATAAGCGTCGAGATGCGCCTAATAAGGCTGAGGCGATGCGTATTATCGGGGATGTACGAGATAAGACGGCTATAGTTCTTGATGACATGATTGACACTGCCGGGACTATGGTTGCGGCGGGCAAGGTTTTGGCTGAGAATGGGGCCAGGGAGGTATATGCTTGTGCCACGCATCCTGTTTTGTCTGGTCCGGCCGTGACTAGGTTGGAGCAGTCTGTTTTTAAAGAGATTATTGTTACGGATACTATACCTCTTGTTGAAAAGGCCAGGCAGTGTTCAAAGTTTAAAGTGATTTCTGTAGCCAGTCTGCTGGCTAAGGCCATACATAATATCCATACAGAGTCATCAGTCAGCGTGTTGTTTTCGCACTAATTGGTTTAAGTCTAGAATTTTCTAGAATTTAATGTATGGAGTTTAGGGTTTAAAGTAATTGTTGTGGAAGTGTGAAATTGACTTTTGTCGTTTAAGTAGTAGGATAAAATTTTCAATTAACTTCAAGCTCTAAACTCCAAACTTTAAAGGAGAATAGAAATGTCAGAGATACTTACCCTGCAAGTTGAAACGAGGACAGCAAAGGGCAAGGGAGCAAGCCGTAAGCTTCGCAAACAGGGTTTCGTTCCGGCGGTGTACTATAATGCCAAAGGTGAAAATATTCCTCTTCAGGTTCGTTCCACTCCTTTCCGTAAAACATGGGAGCAGGCTGGCTCGACTCACGTGGTTGAGCTTGAAATTGCTGATGGTGACAAAGTTGAAAAGCGTCCGGCCCTTATTTGGGCAGTGGACAAGCATCCATTCAAGTCTATACTTATTCATGTTGATTTTTATGGTGTTGATTTAGAAAAAGAGGTCACTCTTCAGGTGCCTGTTCAAGTTGTAGGCAAGGCTAAAGGTGTTGAAGCCGGCGGTATTATTGAGATTTATCGCGATCAACTCGAAGTAACTTGTTTACCTACCCATATACCCGAACATATTGTTATTGATGTCACAGACCTGGATATCAATCAAAATCTACTTGTTAGTGATTTAACTCTTCCGGATGGTGTAAAAGCTGTTTTTGAAGAAAATTTTGCTGTAGTAGGAATTGTTGAGCCAGCTTCTTCCGACACAGGGGGAGAGGAAGGCGAGGAAGAAGAAGTAGAAGAGTAGTAATTAATAAGAGTTTAAGAAATCAATTTTAATATAAATAACATAAGCCCCTTTATTGGGGCTTTTATTTTGGGCTATTTTAGATGGTTTTTGAATCATGCGATTTTCTGGACTAATAGTCGGACTGGGTAATCCTGGACGGAAGTATGTAAAAACCAGGCATAATTTTGGCTTTCAAGTTGTTGATTTATTTTTAAGCCAAAAAGAACGATATGGTCCGGGGGTAGTGAAGAAAAAGCTGAAGTCTCTGGACTTGGAGCTTTATGCGTGGGACGACGAAGATAAAAAGCAGTCATGGCTTATTTTAAAGCCTTTGACTTATATGAATAACAGTGGGGTGGCTGTTTCCAAAATAATGCGCAAGTTTTTTTTGTCGCCAGATAAGGTTTTGGTTCTTCATGATGAGTTGGATTTGCCACTGGGAAGATTAAAATTTAAATTCGGTGGAGGTCTGGCCGGTCACAATGGACTTCGTTCTATTGCGAGATATTTGGGCTCCCGGGAATTTGCCCGGTTGAGGCTTGGTATCGGCAGGCCTGAGCCTGGGGGCGATATAGCCGGTTATGTCTTGTCAGATTTTCATCCTGGTGAGCAAGATGTTTGGCTCAAGGTTGTTGAGAAAGCAGTGTTAGCCCTGGATATTTATTGTCAACATGGTTTCGAGTATGCCCAACAAATAGTAAATAGTTGGAAAATAAACTAATTTTGGCAGAAGTTAAGAAATTTAAAAGCTGACCATAGACTTATTCTCAGGTTTGAGGTATAACTTGCACGCTGCTTGAAATAAGGCAACATAAATTTGCTTTCCCGGAGGAAGAAAGTGTTTTCAGTTGGTGAATTAGTAGTCTATCCCGCCTAAGGCGTCGGAAAAGTTGAAGCTATAGAAGAGCAGGAGATTGGAGGGGTTAAAACTCAATTATATATTGTGCGCATTCTAAGTAATAACGTAACATTGATGGTTCCTACCGCCAATGCTGAAAATGTTGGGTTAAGGCCAGTATATAACAAGGAAGAAGGCGAGGCTATATTAGAGTTTTTAAAGGATCGTTCAGATTTTACAGGCTATTCTGGTCAGAATTGGAACCGCCGCTACCGTGAATATTCTGAGAAATTAAAGAGTAAAGAACTAAAAGATGTAGCTTATGTCCTTAAAGAGCTTTATCTGATTAGTAAGGATAAAGAGTTATCGTTTGGAGAAAGAAGGCTTTTAGAACAAGCTATGGGACTTATATCCATGGAGCTTTCTTATGCTCTAGGCGTAACTCAAAGTGAGGCAAAAAGAAAAATTGAAGAACTTTTTGCTGATATACTTAAAGCAAATGAAGAGGTAAACGAGGTTGATGAAGAATAGCTTTTTCAGTTGACATAGCTATAAAATAGTATATATTTTTATATAACTTTATATTCCGCATTGGGTATCCTATCTATAGTTGCCAACCAAGAATACAAGAATATAGGCAAACACTTAACTCCCTTCTATAGAGACTAGATCTTTTAAACAAAATTAAAATTAATTTTCAATAGGCTTATATACTTTGATGCTTCTACTATCCTAAGTAGGGTAGGATTAGTACGTCATTTGTTTTGGTTTATTTTAAATTTTATGAATTATGCTGCGTAAATTTTTTTTAATTTCAAGATTAAACTTTTTGCATATTTTTTTACCCCTAATTTTTTAGTTTCTACAACTAAGTGCATACCACTTTTATACATATCCATTTATTGCTTTCTTGCATAGAGAATCAATGATTACGCCAAAAACTAAATTTGTATTTTTGTCAAACGGTATCTTGTGTAACGTATTGAAGCAATATACAATTTTAAATGCCATGCGTCTTGTTTTGGCTGGATTGCTAGGTGGCTGGTTAGTTAAAATTATATTATAAATATTTAAGGAGAAAATTTTTATGAATTTGTCTGAATTGAAGACTAAATCCATGAATGAGTTGATGGAGTTGGCTAGTCAGTTTAAAATTGAGAATCCGAGTGGGTTGCGTAAACAAGAATTAATATTTTCTATTCTTCAGGCCTGTGCGTCCCAAAATGGGACTATATATGGAGAAGGTGTTTTGGAGATTTTGCCTGATGGATTTGGTTTTTTACGTTCGCCCATGTATAGTTATATGCCAGGTCCGGACGATATATATGTTTCACCTTCTCAGATAAGAAGATTTGGTTTGCGTACTGGTGACGTTGTCTCTGGTCAGATCAGGCCGCCCAAGGAGGGAGAACGTTATTTTGCTTTGCTAAGAGTCAATAAAATTGGCTATGCTGACCCGGATGAATCCAAGAATTTGGTTTTATTTGATAATTTAACCCCAATTTATCCTAATGAACGGTACATTATGGAGAATGGCGCTGAAAATTATTCGGCGCGTATAATTGATCTTTTAACTCCTATTGGAAAAGGTCAAAGAGGGTTGATTGTTGCTCCTCCAAGGACAGGAAAAACCATGCTTCTACAGACCATTGCCAATTCTATAAATGCTAACCATCCCGACGCCTTTCTCATAGTGCTGCTCATAGATGAGCGTCCAGAAGAAGTCACAGACATGGAGCGTACAGTCAAAGCCGAAGTAATTAGCTCCACTTTTGATGAACCACCCCAAAGGCATGTCCAGGTGGCGGAAATGGTTTTGGAAAAAGCCAAGCGCTTGGTTGAGCGGAAGATGGATGTGGTTATTTTACTGGATAGCATCACAAGGTTGGGGCGGGCATATAATGCTATAACCCCCTCATCCGGTCGGGTTCTGTCCGGAGGTTTGGACGCCAATGCTCTGCAAAGGCCAAAGAGATTTTTTGGGGCTGCACGAAATATTGAAGAAGGAGGAAGCCTGACCATTATTGCAACAGCCTTAATCGACACGGGTTCGCGCATGGATGAGGTTATATTTGAAGAGTTTAAAGGTACTGGCAATATGGACCTTTACCTGGATCGGCACCTGGCTGATAAGCGGGTTTTTCCTGCAATCGATATAAATCGTTCGGGAACCCGCAAGGAAGACTTGCTCTTACCTAAAGATGTGTTAAACCGCGTGTGGATCTTGCGTAAAGTCCTTTCGCCCATGAATCCCATCAATAGTATGGAATTCCTTTTGGATAAAATGCGAGGAACAAAAAATAATAAAGAATTTTTGGATATGATGAATAAATAGTAATTTTATTGTATTTCGGTAAACTTTTTATTAAACTTGGATAATTATTTAAATATGTTTTACTCGAGTCCAGAATATCGGACCCAAAGCTTGGACCTTGGACATTGAATATTAAACATCAAGTCACAAAATACCTGTCTCTTATCCTGATATTTTTCTTTGTTTTTACCCCTTCTGTTTCAAAAGGATACCTGGGCGAGTTTACCATCAAAGATGAGGCAAAGCTGGGGGAGAAGTTTAAAAAACTGATCCGTACCAGGTTCCCGATTATTGAAGATCCGGAAGTGAAAAATTATGTGCAGAAGATTGTGCAGCGCTTGGAAAGAAACATGCCGCCGCAGCTTTTTCCCATAACAGTAGATGTGGTTAACAATAATAATATGAATGCCTTTGCTACTGTAGCTGGGTATATGGTGATTTTTTCCGGTTTAATTTTAGGTATGGAACATGAATCAGAAGTAGCCGCAGTACTGGCTCATGAATTGGCCCATATTTCTCAGCGTCATGTGGCCAAAAATATAGAACGCTCTCAGCTAATCGGTTTAGGAACTTTGCTTGGGGTCTTGGCAGGGGTATTTATCGGTTCTAAAGCTGGCGGGGATGCTCTGGTAGTAGGTTCACTTGCAGGAGCAAAATCTGCCTTTTTAAAGTATTCTCGTGATGATGAGCGTGAAGCTGATCAGGTTGGTTTAAATTTTCTCATGGCCGCAGGCTTTAATCCGCAGGGAATGGTATCTGCCTTTGAAAAGATTCGTAAAAAAAAATGGCTTTCGGGCGGTGGTAATATTCCATCCTATTTAAGTACTCATCCCGGTATAGAGGAAAGAATCGGTTATTTGCAGGAAAGAGTAAACAGACTCAAAAAGAGGGTTGATTTACCTGCCTACAGTGACAAAGAGTTTTATCGGGTTCAAACTTTGCTTCGAGCCAGATACACTGACCCTGCATCGGCTCTTAAATTTTTTCAAGAAAAAGCACTTGATGAGTGTCTACGCGGCCTTGGCAAAGCAATTGCTTTAAGTCGGCTAAACAGAATCAAGGAGGCAGAAGCAGCCTTTATCAAGGTCTTAAAATGTGGTTCAAAGGATCCTCTTTTTTTAAGGGAAGCGGGAAGGTTTTATTATGCCTACGGACAATTGGAGCAGGCAGCATTATACCTGCAAAAGGCTGTTTTATTGAACCCTAAGGATTTAATGGCCCTTTTCTTTTATGCTCGAGTGTTGGCAGAAAAGGGCGATTTTGACACAGCCAGCATCTATTTACGGAAAGTTTTAAAGTATATCCCGGAAGATGCTGAAGTACACGAACATTTGGCTCGGGTTTTGGGCCAGAAAGGGGATAGGTTTGCTGCCCATTTGCATCTTGCCTACGCCAATTTATACAAGAATAATAAAAGACAAACCCGTTTCCATCAAAAAAAGATTAAGTCCCTTGCCAGAACTGACGCTCAGAAGAAAAAGGTGAAAGATTTTGAAAAGGCCTACAAAGAGCGGGCTGAGTTCTGGTGATCATAGAAAATCTGTAAAGATATCTTCTGGCGGATTCGTTGCCTGGCAGGGTTGGGTTTGGGTTTGCTCTTTCATCTTTGCCTTTAAGCCTTTTCATCTTTTTGACTCAACTTTCTGAGTTAATTTGCGAGCGCATTTTTTTCAATGCTAACAAAGAGTTGGACACATCTAAGGCTTGCTTGCGGGCTGTGCATAATGGGGTTAGTCAATAGAATGTTATTTAATACCTTTTCTGTTGTTATGATGGGTTTCGAAAGTTCGATGGAATAACCTCCCTATGCACAGCACTCCCGCAATCTTCGCCAAGATGTGTTACCCAACCCGTTTGTAATGCATTTCAGAAAATGCACTCTTCAATTGTGATGTAATTTGAGGATGTTAATCATGGCAGAAAGTTGAGTTTTTGAGTCTGTGGCCAAACCCTTACTTAAGAGGACATTTTTTATAATTTTTTCAATGCTGATTTCCAATCTGGTAATCGAAATGAAGTTTGTCCACAGACTCTTTAATCTGTTTAGGAATAACTATGCTCAGTATCCGGGAACTCTCCTTTTTCCACTTCCTCTCGGAAACGTGTTATAGCCTCACGAATTGTCCCCCCCAGTTGGGCATATTGTTTTACAAATTTAGGCTTGAAGCGATCGTTGAGTCCTAGGAGATCATGAATAACCAGGACCTGGCCGTCGCAATGAGGGCCCGCGCCTATGCCTATGGTTGGAATAGATACGCTGGATGTAATTTGAGCAGCCAAGTCTGTTGGGATAGCCTCCAGAACAATACTAAAGCACCCGGCTTCTTCCAGTGCCTTAGCGTCCTGGATTAGTGCTTTGGCCTGATTTATATCCTTGCCCTGAACCCTAAATCCACCTAATTGCCTGATACTTTGAGGTGTTAAGCCAATATGTCCTTGAACTGGTATACCTGCATCGACAATAGACCTGATTTTTGCGACTACTTTGCTTCCTCCCTCGAGTTTAACCGCGTGGGCTCGACCTTTTTTCAGAAAAAGACCGGCATTACGCACTGCTTCTTCTACGCTGGCCTGATAAGACATAAAAGGCATATCGGCAATAACCAGAGCTCGTTTAGCTGCCCTGCTTACTGCTCGAGTATGGTGCAACATCTCCTCCATGCCGATGCTTAGGGTATCTTCATGACCTAAAACTACCATAGCCAGAGAGTCGCCAACCAGAATCATATCTACACCACTCTGGTCCACATAATACGATGTGTTGAAATCATAAGCTGTGAGCATGGTCAATTTACGTTGTCCTTTGGCCTTAATGATGTCCAGGATAGTTACCTTATCCTTCATATTGAACTCCTTCATATTGAGATTCGTTGTTTATTGAGAAATATTTAGTATTCGAAAATCACTTTCTCTTTTGAGTCTGTGGCCAAACCCTACTCAAGAGGACAATTTTTCAAAATTTCTTTTCAATCCTGATTTCTAATCTTGTAGTCAAAATGGGGTTTGGCCACAGACTCTTTTATTGTCCAGTAGCTTTCGACAATCACAACGAACTCAATACACCTATCACACGGCGGATGAAAATTCAAAGTGGAGTTTTGTATTCTTTTCTGGTAAATATCATTACAATTTTGTAAAATAACATTTTTTCAATTTTGTAATTTTTTTTAAATTAAAAAATAGTAAAGAAAATAGCTACATACTAAGAATTTTGTTGTGACTGGCCTGTTGGTTTTAAGTAAACTTCTTTAAATTTCACAATGTTATATTGTTGTTTTGTTGGTTGGGCATAGAGGTCGTCAAGAGTTTAAGCAGAATAAGTGTTTGTGGGTATTGATAACAAAAATGTTAAAATTGCTTTTCTTTTTTTACAATTTCGTTTCTTTGTTCTGTTTAGAAGGTCTTGTTTTTTGATAACATCTTGATTTTTAAAGTTATTTACAACTGGCACGTCGATTGCTAATTTTGTAAAAATCTTTTTTGTAGGGAGGGTAAAATGAACGGAGCTGATACTGCGTTTATTCTTGTTTCAGCAGCACTTGTTATGTTTATGACCCCTGGTTTGGCTCTTTTTTACGGAGGCATGACCAGATCCAAGAATGTTCTGGGGACAATCATGCAAAGTTTTATTTGCCTGGGGGTTATCACCATTGTATGGATTTTATGGGGGTATTCTCTATCTTTTGGTAAGGATATTGGTGGGCTCATTGGTGGCTTGGATTTTATCGGGTTAAAAAACGTGGGCATGGAACCAAGCCCTGAATATGCCTCAACTATTCCTCACCTGGCCTTTATGATTTTTCAGGGCATGTTTGCCATTATTACTCCGGCTTTGATTACTGGTGCTTTTGCCGAGAGAATGAAATTTAGCGCGTTTCTTTTGTTTACAATATTATGGTCAACACTTGTCTACAGCCCTTTATGTCACTGGGTTTGGGGCGGAGGCTGGATGGGAGCCATGGGAGCCCTGGACTTTGCCGGTGGCGCAGTCGTACACATGAGCTCCGGAAGTGCAGCCCTGGCAGCTGCTTTAATAATCGGACCCAGGCGTGGTTTTGGGAGCAGATCTTTTCTCCCTCATAATCTGCCCATGACGCTTACTGGTGCGGCTATACTCTGGTTTGGTTGGTTTGGATTTAATGCAGGTAGTGCTTTGGCTATAAATGGGTTAGCTGCCAATGCTTTTGTCACTACTCATATTGCTGCGGCCGCCGCTGCGGTTAGCTGGACACTTATTGAGTGGATGCACCATGGCAAACCTACCACACTTGGTCTTGCCAGTGGAGCAGTTGCTGGCCTCGTCGCAATTACCCCGGCAGCAGGATTTGTAGGCCCTCTTTCAGCTTTGGTTATTGGCTTTGCAGGCGGTATTATCTGTTTTTACGGTGTACTCTTAAAATCCAAGTTTGGTTATGATGACTCTTTAGACGTGGTTGGCATTCATGGTTTGGGTGGTGTTTGGGGAGCCTTGGCAACAGGCCTCTTTGCCAGCAAGATGATTAATCCGGATGGTGCTAATGGACTATTTTTTGGCAATCCATCCCAGCTGTGGATTCAGTTTGTTTCGGTTGTTGCAACCTGTGCCTTTTCATTTATCGTTAGTTTTATTCTCCTTAAATTTGTTGACGCAACCGTTGGATTGCGGGTCGATGATGAAAATGAAGAGCGGGGTTTAGATGTCAGTGAACATAGTGAAAGTGGCTATCAGCTATAAGAGAACAATACAGTACAGGTAGGTGCAGGTTTTAAACCTGCTACCTACCTGTAATATTAAAAATTTCAGGAGTGACTATGAAAAAGGTAGAGATCATCACCAGGCCGTTTAAACTTGACGAAGTCAAGGAAAGTTTGACCAAACTTGGGATAAAAGGAATGACTGTAACAGAAGTGAAAGGTTTTGGCCGGCAGAGGGGGCACAAAGAAGTATATAGAGGGGCTGAGTACCAGGTGGATTTTTTACCCAAGGTCAAAATTGAGGTTGTTATAGAAGAGAGTCTTGTCGCTGATGTCTTGCGCAGCGTTCAGGATGCCGCGCGCACTGGCAAGATCGGAGACGGCAAGATTTTTGTCCTTCCTGTAGACGATGTTGTGCGCATCCGTACCGGAGAAAGTGGAGCCCAGGCCATTTAGGGTAAAAAGAAGGTTGGGAGTTGAGAAGTAAGAAGATGAGAAAAGAAGATGTGTAATGCCATAACACGGCTTGTTAGGTTCAGGGATGAAATTGATCATCCTGTGTTGAACAAAATAGGAGGAAAGGGGTTTGTACATAAATATGCACAGGCTGTTGATGACTATTTCAAGGACAGGCTTGCAGAGATTCATCCCTCAACTTCTCAACTTCCCAACCTTTTAACTTCCTCTTTTGCTCTTGTAGCAGTGGGCGGATATGGACGATCGGAGCTATGTCCGGGGTCGGATATTGATGTTTTAATTTTGTTTGCGGAAGATATACCGGTTGAGGCCGAAGACCTGGCTCGTGACTTGTTTCATCCTCTCTGGGATGCAGGTCTTGACCTTGGTCATGGGGTTCGTTCTGTAAAAGAATGCTTGGCCTTGTCCAGGAAAAACCTGGATGTTTTCACCTCGCTTTTGGATATGCGTTTTTTAGCAGGGGACAGGGAGATTTTTTCTCAACTTCATACCCTTGTTCAAAACGAACTTGTTCCGGAATTAAAGTCTAGATTTATCGAATGGCTGAAAGAAAAGTATGAGCAAAGAAGGAAGCAGCTTGGTGATGCCAGTGCCATGATTGAGCCGCATCTTAAGGAAGGCTTGGGCGGGCTGCGAGATTATCACTATATACTCTGGCTCGCTCGAGTTCATTTTGCTTTGAGGGAGAACGATGAACTGGTCAAACATGGTCTTTTATCTCATCCTGAATACGAGGCCTTACAGACACACCTAGACTTTCTTTTTTTGGTTCGTTCTCACCTGCACCTTTTAACAGGCAGAAGGACTGATCTTCTCCACTTTGAACTTCAGCCAGACCTGGCCCTTAAACTAGGTTTTAAAGACCAAAGAGGCAAGTTTGGCGTGGAGAGTTTTTTGTCCAGACTGCACCGTGAGATGACTAGCCTCAAGGTGTTGTGCCGTTTGTTTTTGCATACCTATTTTTCAGCAAAGACAGAGTTATTTTCGTATTCAGACGGGCAACTCGCCTTGCCTCAAGAATTTAAGTTTGATGGTCGGAAACTTTCCTTTCAGACTCCGGAGGCAATTTTAAGCAATAACTTGCTGATATTGGAAATTTTTAAGCAAAGTGCTTTGCTTGGGGCACCACTCTCCTGGGAAACCAGACGACTTATTGGTCAGCTTGTGCCCATGACTATGACCAGCCTTCAGTCCCATGTCCATGCCGGACAAAGATTCCTTGATATCTTATTGTCACAGAAGGCGGACTTTGCCCTGGAACAGATGCTTGAAACAGGTTTCCTCGGGTCGTTTATTCCCGAGTTTGGTCTGGTCCAGGACCAGGTACAATTCGATGCTTACCATACTTATCCTGTTGGCCAACATAGCGTTAAAACTGTTTCTTTTTTGTGTAATTTTGCTCGGGATGATGAAGATTTCTTAAGTGAATATTTAAGCGATTACGTTGCTGACGCAGCACTTCGTCTGGCAGCTCTTTTACATGATATTGGTAAGGGGCAAAAAGGTCATGCCCGGGTAGGAGCAAAACTTGCCCGCAAAATTTTAGCCCGCTTGCGTATTGATGAAGCAATTATCGCGCAAACAGCCTTTCTCATTGAACATCATTTGTTGTTAATTAAGACTGCGACTCGACAGGACCTTGAAGATGAATCCGTGATTATTAATCTGGCGAGTCAAATTGGTTCGGTTCACAGGCTAGCACTACTCACCTTGCTTTCTTATGCTGATTCAAAGGCCACCGGACCCAAGGCTTGGAATCCATGGGTCGAAGCCTTGCTTAAAGAGATCTTTTTTAAAGTCAGGAAAATACTTGAGCAGGGTAGTCTGGCCAGTCCACACGCTGCACATAAAATGGCCACTACCAGAGACCGTTTGCGTAGCTTGGCAAAAAATGATTTTGATTTTGAACAGTTAGAGGAACTCCTGGATGCTTTACCTTCGCGTTACTTACTCCATTTTTCTCCAGAAACAATACATGCTCACCTGTTATTAATTAAAAGGTTATTTCAAGAAGGAAAAGCAAACTCTTTTAAAGGTGGCTGCAAGGGGTTTATTCTTGACGCTCATGAAAATTCTCAAGCCCGGTGCTGGGAACTGACTGTAGTTAGCTATGATGAGCCAGGCCTTTTTATGAATATAGCCGGAGTGTTGGCTCTTAATAATATTAATATCTTATCTGCAGACTTGAATGTTTTTAAAAACGATATAGTTGTGAATGTTTTCCGGGTTTCAAACCCTCCTGATCCTTTATTTGCAGGGGAATTTTGGGACAAAGTGGCCCATGATTTGAAGCGAGTCATGACCGGCAGATTGTCCTTGGATTATCGCCTTTCATTGAAGAAGCAAAAATCTGATTACTTGCAACGGGTGGAAATTCCGGAATACAAACCCGAGGTAATAATTGATAACAATAGCTCTGATTTCTACACCGTGATCGAAGTCATTGCCAACGATCGCGTAGGGCTTCTGTACGATATAGGCGCGACCCTTTTAAATCTTCGTCTGGATATTGTTTTTGCCAAGCTTGCCACCCATAAGGACCAGGTTGCAGATATTTTTTATGTCTTGAATGTTGAGCGGGAGAAGATTTTGGATCCTGAACAGGAACAGGAAATCAGGATGGCCCTGATGCAACGACTGACTAGTTGAATTGTAACCGGCTACAAAGCCCACCACTCCTGTCTGCCTGCTTGCTACCCTGTTGATTGGATACGTTGAGTTTACCTTGTAAAGAATCATATATAAATTCAAATTTTTTCCCGGTAGCGTGAAGCCGTTAGCTGGGCTCTGAATACGTCATTCTGAGGGAGTATAAGCGACCGAAGAATCTCTAACGTGGTAAACGGGATTCTTCGCTTCGCTCAGAATGACGTAATCAGAACATATACCGGACGCACTCTTTTCGATGTAGGGTGTAAGCCTTTTATTTCCTCAATTTTCCTCTTGGCAAAGCTTGCGGATAAGCAGAGCATCGGGGTGACAAAGCTAACCATCTGGTATTATTTACCATAAATGTCGACAGTAAAAAGAATATCCATTTCGCCTACTCGCCTACTACAACCACTCACCTACTCAACAAACATGCAGCTATCGGATGCACCCATTCATAATGGGCTAGCGCTTGGAGATTCTTTGCAACAGCTTTTTGGCTTCAGTAAAGTTTGGGTCAAGTTCCATGGCCTTGCTTAAAAATTTCTGGGCTTCTTGAAAGTCATTTACCTTAAAATATACCTTGCCGATGTTAAAGGCGATATTGGGGCTTTCATTTAGAATTTCCGGGGTATTTTCTAAAGCCTTCTTAAAGTATTCCAAAGCCTTATAATATTTTTTACCTTGGGCGTAAGCCATGCCTATATTATAAAGGAGCCCTCCATCCATAGGGGCTATTTCCAGGCCTTTTTTATAGTACTCAATAGCCTCCTCCCACCTGTTTTGCTGGCGTAAAGCAACTCCCATTTCATTGAACATCCATAAGTCCTTGCGTGATAAATTATTCCCTTTTGTATTAATCGCCCTGGCAATATACTGACTGCTTAGGTCAGGTCGCTGGTTTTTGAGTTTTTGAGCTATCTCCATCATGGCAGAACAAAGCATGTTTGTAGCCTGTTTCTGTACCTGTTTTATTGCCTGGTCAAAGTATTTTTTGCCTTCTTCTTCCTGGTTTAATTGAATATGAGTATGACCTATCTCAATCTTGCGGTGGTGATTCAAGGATGAGAGCCGATCCAATTTTTTTAGAGACTCCAGTTTCTTCTTAAGTTCATTGGTCTGTTCATATAGTTCCACAAGCTTTTTTAATGGTTCCAGATATAACTTGTTCTTTTTACTTGCCAGGGTGTAATAGTGTTCGGCCTCGCGGAAATTGTTTTTTGCTCGGCTAATATCGCCTTTTAGGATGAGAGCACACTAGTGTCCGGTTTAAATTTAACCAAAAGAGCAGATAAGATAGAGTTATCAAGCAAATTTAAGTGATCTAGATTG
>NZ_JAGUQP010000022.1:0-6518 GCF_018704065.1 Desulfovulcanus ferrireducens
GCGGATGCCCTACGCGGCCTAGATCATGAGTTGAGTGGTTGGATTTCCGACTTTTTCAACTCCGCCCAAGCCGCCATTCAACGCCGTGACCCCCTGACCCTCGACCTTGACGGCGACGGCCTGGAAACAGTGGGTTTCGATCCAGCCAACCCCATCCTCTTCGACCACGACGCTGATGGGGTGAAGACCGCCACCGGCTGGATCAAGCCCGACGACGGATTTCTGGTATTGGACCGCAACGGTAACGGCACGATTGACAATGGCACTGAGCTGTTCGGCGACTCCACCCCGCTCATGGATAGTGAGGGCAAAGTGGTAGGCACAACTGAAGACGGCTTTGCTGCTCTGGCCCAGGAGGATACCAACGGGGATGGAGTGGTCGATGCCAACGACGCCAACTTCGCCGACCTGCGCGTATGGCGTGACCTCAACAGCGATGGCGTGAGCCAGGATGGTGAGTTGCAGAGTCTTGACGAGGCTGGTATTGCGGCCATCAACGTTGCCAAGACCGAGAATTCCCAACCCCTGCCGGATGGCAATCTCTTGGCTGATCTGGGCAGCTTTGTACGTACCGACGGCAGCAGCGGCGAGATGGGCAACGTCAGCGCCGAGATGGGCGACATCGACCTGCTTGAAGACACCTTTCACAGCGAGTTTGCCGACACCATTCCGCTCACCCCGGAAGCCGAGGCTTTGCCGAGCATGAGCGGCTCTGGCCGAGTGCGCGATCTGCGCGAAGCAGCCAGCCTTTCGCCGGAACTCTCGCTGGTTTGGTCAGCCAATACGCTCAGGCGGCCACCCGCTCTGAACAGCTTGCTCTCCTGGATCAACTCATCATCGAATGGGGCAAGACTTCGGACCTTGCCGTCACCGGCGACGGCGCTTACGGCGGGGTGGAGACCAACGTGGTGATTGCCGGTCAAACTAAAGGGAGCGCCGGTTATGACGCCTGGATGACCAAGCTCCAGACCCTGGAACGTTTCAACGGCCGACCGTTTGGTACTCCGGCCGAAGGCGCGGAAAGGGTCTCTATTAACCTGTTCAACGCGCGCCTGAGTTTTCTCAATCAAGCGTATGACGCTCTGCGTCAGTCTGTCTATGACGGCCTGTTGTTGCAGACCCGCCTCAAGCCCTACCTCGATGTTATCAGCCTCACGGCTGGCGAGACCGGACTTGTCATCGACTTCAGCGATACCGGAGCTGCCTTCCAGGCCCGCTACGATACCGCTCCCGGCGAAGCGGTGCGAGACCTGCTGGACCTGCAGCGCATTGTTGGCACCGACCTCAACGGCATGGGCTGGGATGGATACGGGCAACTCAGAGGCTGGCTGGCAGAGGCTGTCAACAATACCGTTGATCCGACCCTTGTGCCTGCCATTGTGGCCGCGCTCGGTGATTTTGGCTATCCAGGCTTGCGGACCCAGGGCGACGGTACCGGTGCGAGTGAGGCGGTAATCGGTGCTGATTCCGGAGCTGTGCTTAATGGCCAGGGTGGTAACGATCTCGTTCTGGGCGGTGATGGCGACGACATTCTGAATGGCGGCACGGGCAACGACGTGCTTTATGGCGGCGCAGGTGGTGACACCTACGTCTTCAACTCTGGAGACGGGATGGACACCATTCTCGAGAGCCACGGCGATACCGGAACAGACACTCTGGAATTCGGCCCCGGTATTCTCGCAGGTGATCTGGACATTTACGCCGAAGGCGACAAGCTGGTCTTTGCCCACAGCAATGGCAGCGATCGTATTTCCATTGCCAACTGGTTCGGCAGTTTGGCCGCTGATGTCCATCGGGTGGATACCTTGCGTTTTGCCGATGGCAAGAACCTGGATCTTAACACCCTGCAATTGGGCGGCGACGAGGCGGACACCCTTGTAGGCACCGACGCTAACGACATCCTCGTAGGCGGCGCGGGCGACGACGTGCTCTATGGGGAGGCGGGCGACGACCTGCTTAATGGCGGAACTGGTAACGACACAATGACCGGCGGTACAGGCGATGACACCTATGTGGTTGATAGTGCAGGTGATACTGTGATTGAAGCAGTTGGTGAAGGCGTGGATACAGTGGAATCCCACGTTAGCTATACGCTTGCCGATAACGTGGAAAACCTGACTCTGGCAGGTACCGGCTCTTCCAGCGGCACCGGTAATGAAATGGACAATATTATCACCGGCAACAGCGGCAACAACAGCCTGTACGGCCTGGACGGCAACGATAGCCTCAGCGGCGGAGCAGGCCATGACCTGCTGGACGGCGGGGCGGGAGCGGATGTGATGGCCGGCAACACCGGGGACGACACCTACGTGGTTGATACTCTGGCCGACACTGTCATTGAGAACGTAGGTGAAGGCACGGACACGGTTCACACCCATCTTGACTACACCCTCGGCGCGAACGTCGAAAACCTCACCCTCACCGGCACCGATGCGGTGGACGGCACGGGTAATGAACTGAACAATGTCCTTACCGGCACAGCGGCGGATAACACTCTCACCGGCCTGGACGGCAACGACACCCTGAATGGCGGTGTGGGTGCGGATACCATGCTTGGCGGCGCCGGCGACGATACCTATGTGGTGGATGACGCAGGTGATGCGGTCATCGAGAACGTAGGTAAAGGCACCGATACCGTCAAGTCCTCTATTAATTATACCCTGACCGACAACGTGGAGAGCTTAACGCTCACCGGCACGGCAGCCATTGACGGCACAGGCAATGAACTTGACAATGTTATCACCGGCAACAGCGCGGCTAATACCCTGACGGGCTTGTCCGGCAACGATACTTTGGATGGTCGTGCTGGAGCTGACACCATGCTGGGTGGCACCGGTGACGACATTTACGTGGTCGATAATGGAGGCGACGTTGTGACCGAGAACGCCGGCGAGGGCACTGATGCTGTCAAGTCTTCTATTAATTATACCCTGGGCACCAATGTTGAAAATCTCATTTTGACCGGCTCGGCAAATATTGACGGCACCGGTAACGAGCTGGACAATGAACTGGTCGGCAACTATCGCAGTAACGTCCTTGACGGCGGCCTGGGTGCGGATAGCATGGCTGGCGGCGCAGGCAACGATACTTACATCCTCGACAACACAGGCGACACGGTGACCGAACAGGCAGGCCGAGGCTCCGACACTGTGGTCAGCCCCTTCGACTACACCTTGGGTGCCAACGTGGAGAACCTCACCCTTACCGGCGATGCCCTCACCGGTAAGGGCAACGCGTTGAACAACGTCATTACCGGCACGGCGGCGGACAACACACTCACCGGCCTGGACGGCAACGACACCCTGAATGGCGCCGGCGGTGCGGACACCCTCATCGGCGGCCGGGGTGATGACACCTATGTAGTGGACAGTTTGGCCGACACTACTGCCGAAGCAGTTAACGAGGGCGTGGACACGGTGCAGGCAAATCTTACCTGGACGCTGTCAGACAACCTGGACAACCTGACTCTGACCGGTACGGAAGCCATTGACGGAACCGGAAATGAGCTTGACAATGTTATCATCGGCAACGCGGCTGCCAATACCCTGACCGGCCTGGACGGCAACGACACCCTGGATGGTGATGCGGTAGCAGACACCATGTTTGGCGGCACCGGCGACGATACCTATGTGGTGGATGACGCAGGTGATGCGGTCATCGAAAACGTAGGTGAAGGCACCGATACCGTCGAATCTTCCATTACATATACCCTGACCGATAACGTCGAGAATTTAACGCTCACCGGCACGGCAGCCATTGACGGCACAGGCAATGAACTCGACAACGTAATCATTGGCAACAGAGGGGCCAATACGCTCACCGGGCTGGAGGGGAACGACCTGCTTGATGGCGGCAGGGCGGCAGACACCATGGCTGGCGGCATTGGCAATGACACCTATATCGTAGACAATACGGGTGACGTAGTGGTCGAGGGGCTTGACGAAGGCGTTGACAATGTGCAGGCCAGCGCCAGCCATACCCTGTCCGACAATGTGGAAAATCTCACCCTCACTGGTACAGGCAACATCAACGGTACCGGCAATGACTTGGACAATACCGTCATCGGCAATAGCGGCGCTAATATTATTGATGGTGGCACCGGGGCTGATGCTATGGCCGGTGGTACAGGTGACGACACCTATGTGGTGGACAACGGTGGCGACCTTGTCACTGAAAGATTCAACGAAGGTACGGATACCGTTCGGGCAAGCATCGATTACACCCTGACCGACAACGTAGAGAACTTGAAGTTGACCGGCAACGCCAACCTATCCGGCACCGGCAATGCGCAGGATAATACCCTCACCGGCAACAGAGGCAATGACTTGCTTGACGGTGGCATAGGCGCAGATGCCATGATGGGTGGCCTCGGAGATGACACCTATGTGGTGGACAATGTCGGTGACGAGGTTTCCGAGCTTGAGAGCGAGGGAACTGATACTGTCCGGGCGAGCATCGATTATACCCTCGGCGATAATGTTGAGAACCTGGAGTTGACCGGCACGGCTGATATCAGTGGTACCGGTAACATCCTGGACAACTCCATCAGCGGCAACAGTGGCGTTAACCGTATTGACGGTGCGGAAGGGGCGGACACCATGTCCGGCGGGGCAGGTGATGATACCTATGTCGTTGATAACGCCGCAGACGTGGTGATTGAGCAGGCGGAAGAGGGAATCGATACCGTTGAGGCGAGTATCAGTCACACCCTGGCCGATAACGTCGAGAATCTCGTTCTTACCGGTGAGGAGAATCTTGATGGTACTGGTAATGGGCTGGCCAATGCCCTGACCGGTAATACCGGCGATAATGTTCTGGACGGCGGCAGCGGCATCGACACCATGAGTGGCGGTGTTGGCAACGATACCTATGTGGTGGACGAGACTGCTGACTTGGTTGTGGAGAACCTGGGAGAGGGAGTCGACACCGTGCTTGCCTCAGTCGACTATACCCTAAGCGATAATGTCGAGCATCTGACCTTGACCGGTGGTGCGGACCTTGCCGGAACCGGTAATGCCATGGACAATACCATCACCGGCAATAGCGGTATTAACGTGCTCTCCGGCATGGGTGGCAACGACACCTACATTGTCAATAACACGGTTGATACGGTAGTAGAGAATGCGGGCGAGGGCACGGACACCGTGTTTGCCTCTACGGACTACACCCTGTCTGACAATGTGGAAAACCTCACCCTGACCGGCTCGGCCGACATCGACGGCACCGGAAATAATCTGAATAACACTATTATCGGTAATAGCGGGGCCAACCTTATCGATGGTGCCACTGGAGCCGACGCCATGGCCGGTGGTGCAGGCGACGACACTTACATTGCCGACAACACAGGCGATCGGGTCACAGAAGGAGCCAATGCCGGCACCGACCTGGTCTATTCCTCGGTGAGCCACACCTTGTCTGCCAACGTGGAGAACCTGACCCTGACCGGTACGGCAAACATTAACGGCATGGGCAACAACCTCAATAATGTCATTATCGGCAATACGGCAGACAACCGGCTTTATGGCCAGTCCGGCAATGATACCCTGCTTGGCGGCGAAGGCAATGATCAACTCGATGGCGGTACAGGCGGTGACGCCATGAGCGGCGGGACCGGCAACGATATGTATATCGTCGACAATACGGGCGACGTGGTAACCGAACTTGAAGGCCAAGGCACGGATACAGTTAAGTCGAGCATCAGCTATACGTTGACCCACAACGTAGAGAACCTGACCCTCACCGGCTATGGATACATTAACGGCACCGGTAATGCGCTAGACAATGTGATTGTCGGCAACATCCGTAACAACACCCTGCGGGGCTTGGAGGGCAACGATACCCTGATCGGTAACTCCGGCCACGATACCCTGGATGGCGGGACGGGCGCCGATGCTATGAGCGGTGGCTATGGTAACGATAACCTATGTGGTAGATGATGTCGGCGACGTGGTGAGTGAGACCTATGGCCAGGGCACCGACCATGTGCGCTCCAGTATCGACTATACCTTGACCGATAATGTCGAGAACCTGACCCTGACTGGTACGGCTGACTTGAACGGTACCGGCAACAATCTCAATAACGTAATTACCGGCAACACGGGCAACAATGTCATTGATGGTCAGGGCGGCAACGACACTCTGTACGGCAATACGGGCGACGATACCCTGATCGGCGGTGACGGCAATGACCGGCTCTATGGCCAAGGGGGCTCGGACCAACTCTTCGGCAATGCGGGCAGCGATACCCTGGACGGCGGCAGCGATGGAGATGCCATGGCCGGTGGCAGCAGTAACGATACCTATGTTGTGGATAATGTCGGTGATATTGTTACGGAGAACGTGAACGAGGGCACCGATCTTGTCCAGTCCTCCATTACTTATACCTTGACCGATAATGTGGAGAACCTGACCTTGATCGGTTCTGCCGAGATCAACGGCATCGGCAACGAGTTGAATAACGTAATCCGGGGCAACTCTGCGGCCAATGTTCTCACAGGTTTGGCTGGTGACGATACTAT
>NZ_JAGUQP010000022.1:6614-47432 GCF_018704065.1 Desulfovulcanus ferrireducens
CATCGGCAACGAGTTGAATAACGTAATCCGGGGCAACTCTGCGGCCAATGTTCTCACAGGTTTGGCTGGTGACGATACTATTTACGGTAATTCCGGTAATGACTCCCTGTTTGGTGGTACAGGCAATGATTACCTTAACGGTGGATATGGTGCTGACGCCATGAGCGGCGGCACTGGCAACGATACCTATATCGTTGATCATAGCAGCGATGTGGTTACCGAGCTTGCCGATGAGGGTATTGATATTGTCCATTCCAGCGTCAGCCATACCCTATCGGATAATGTCGAGAACCTGACCCTGACCGGCTACGGCTATATCAACGGTACCGGTAACACTCTGGACAACGTGATCATCGGCAACACCCGCAACAATACCCTGAGTGGTTTGGCCGGCAACGATACCCTGATTGGTAACTCCGGCCACGATACTTTGGACGGTGGCACGGGTGCCGATACCATGAGCGGGGGCTACGGCAACGACACCTATGTTGTGGACGATAGCGGCGACGTGGTGAGCGAGTCCTATAATCGGGGCACCGATCATGTACGTTCCAGCATTGACTATACTCTGACCGATAATGTGGAGAACCTCACTCTGACCAGCACAGCCGATATCGACGGCACCGGCAACAATCTCAACAATGTGATCACCGGTAATTCGGGCAGCAACATTCTGGATGGCCGGGGAGGCCACGATACCATTTATGGTAATGCGGGCGACGATACCCTGATTGGCGGTGACGGTAACGACCGGCTGTACGCCGGGGACGGTGCCGACCAACTCTTCGGCAATGCGGGCAGCGATACCCTGGACGGCGGCAGCGGTGTGGATACCATGGTCGGCGGCACCGGTGACGATACCTATATTGTTGACGCGACCAGCGATGTGGTGGTCGAAAACGTTGGCGAGGGAGTTGATCTTGTCCAATCCTCTGCCACCTATACCCTGAGCGATAACGTGGAGAACCTGACCCTGACCGGTTCCGCCTCGATCAACGGCACCGGCAACGAGTTGAATAACGTAATCCGGGGCAACTCTGCGGCCAATGTTCTCACAGGTTTGGCTGGTGACGATACTATTTACGGTAATTCCGGTAATGACTCCCTGCTCGGCGGTGATGGCCTCGACTATCTCGACGGCGGCACCGGTGCCGACGCCATGAGCGGCGGTACTGACGATGACACCTATATCGTTGACAACGCGGATGACACCGTAACCGAGCTTGTGGGCGAGGGTACGGACACCGTCCGTTCCAGTGTTAGCTATACCCTGAGCGATAACGTGGAGAATCTGACCCTGACTGGCTCCGCCTCGATCAGCGGCACGGGCAACGAGTTGGATAACGTGCTTACAGGCAACAGCGGCAGCAATATCTTGAGTGGTCTTGCAGGCAACGACACCTTGTTGGGTAATTCCGGCCCCGATACTTTAGACGGAGGCAGTGGTGCCGATATCATGAGCGGCGGCTACGGCAGCGATACCTATGTGGTGGACGACGCCGGCGACGTGGTCAACGAATCCTACAATGCAGGCACCGACCATGTGCACGCTGGCATCGACTACACCCTGGGTGAAAATGTCGAGAATCTGACCTTGACCGGGACGGCGGATTTGAACGGTATCGGCAATAATCTCAATAACGTGATCACCGGTAATGTGGGCAATAACGTGCTTGACGGCGGTAGCGGCGCCGACACTCTGATCGGCGGAGCCGGTGACGATACCTATATGATCGATAACTCAGCGGACGCCATTGTCGAGTTGTTTGACGGCGGTATCGATACAGTACATTCCAGCGCCAGCTTTACCATAAGCGACAACATCGAGAACCTTTACCTTACCGGTACAGCATCTATAAATGGTACCGGCAATGATGTAGATAATCTTATTGTCGGTAATAACGGTAACAATACTCTCTCCGGCAAGGGAGGCAGCGACACCATCTATGGTGGTAATGGCAACGATGTCCTGAACGGTGGAGATGGCGTTGACCGGTTGTTTGGCGAGAGCGGCAACGACACCATTAACGGTGGCACCGGTGCCGACATGATGACGGGCGGGATTGGTGATGATATCTATGTTGTCGATGATGCGGGAGACATGGTCATTGAGAATGCAGGTGAAGGCATTGATACCGTTTGGGCCGGTCTTGATTACACATTGGGAGATCACGTTGAAAATCTGGTTCTGACCGGTAACACTGCTATAAACGGCACTGGTGACGAATTCGGCAATGTGATCTCCGGCAATGATGGATCCAACGTCCTGAATGGTCTAGCAGGCGACGACACTTTGATCGGCAACGGCGGCGACGATACGTTGATTGGCGGCTTGGACGCCGACATCATGCAAGGCGGCATTGGCAACGACACTTATGTAGTGGACGATGCCGGTGATACGGTTGTTGAGGCTGCCAATGCCGGTAGAGACACCGTTCAGGCGAGTATCGACTATACCTTGACCGACAATGTCGAAAACCTGACCCTGACCGGCACGGCTAACCTTAAAGGTACCGGCAACGCACTGTCTAATACCATCACCGGGAATGAAGATGCCAACATCATTGACGGCGGCATGGGGGCCGATACCATGGTTGGCGGGAGCGGCGACGATACTTATCTGGTCGATAATACGGCTGATGCGGTGATTGAAGCGGCCGATGCCGGGACAGACACCGTCCTGGCGAGTATCGACCATACCTTGGCCGCCAATGTCGAAAACCTGGTATTAACCGGTACTGGTGAACTTGCCGGGACCGGCAACGCCATGGATAACGCCCTCACCGGCAACAGTGGGTCTAATATTCTTGCCGGTGAAGATGGCAACGACCTCCTTGATGGCGGTTTGGATGGTGATACCCTGGTTGGCGGCAGTGGTGATGATACCTATGTCGTCGATAACGCGGGCGATACCGTAGTGGAATCAAGCGGGCAAGGAATCGACACCGTGCTGGCGAACGTCAGCCACACTCTCAACGCCAACGTAGAGAATCTGGAACTCACAGGCGAGGATGACATCAACGGGACCGGCAACGACTCGGATAATGTCATCATCGGTAATAGTGGCGGCAATATCCTTGCCGGTGGCGGTGGTAACGATTACCTCGATGGCAGTCATGGCGCTGATACCTTGGCAGGCGGCGGAGGTAACGACTTTCTCGAAGGTGGCTTGGGCGACGATATTCTACAGGGCGGGGCGGGTGACGACCGCTACGTTTTTCAACTCGGTGATGGTAATGACCGTATCGTGGATGACCTGGGACAAAATACCCTCTACGTGGGCAGCGGCCTGACCGAGTTCGACCTGAAGGCGGACCGGGTGGGCAACGACATGTTCGTGCAGGTTCTCGGCACCACCGATACCTTTGTGCTGGCGGACGGGTTTCTGCAGACCGGGGAAGGTCTCAACACCATGGAATTCGACGACGGCACGGTGCTTGACCGTACCGGTATCGAGATGCTGATGAATCGTCCGCCAGTGGCAAACCTCGACCAGATTACTGCATATGAGGACGGCGGTCCGCTGGTTTTCTCGACAAGCCATCTTCTGGCCAACGATACCGACCCAAATCCTTGGGATGTGCTCACGGTGACATCCGTCGGGGCATCGGAAACGGGTGTATCGGTTTCCCTGGAAAACGGTGAAATTACCTACGACATTGGCGACGGCTTCCAGTCGTTGGCCGAGGGTGAGGTAGCGCACGACCGCTTTGCCTACACCATAAGCGATATCAAGGGGGCAACCGCCAACGGGATAGTGGAAGTGGACATTGTTGGCGTCAATGATATTCCGGTTGTCCAAGATGCTGAGCCGATTTTTCTTAAAGGGGTTCTTACGGCCAACGGCACCGTGGATGCATCTGATGTGGACGGCGATACCCTCTCCTACTCTGTGAGCGGCGCACCGGAACACGGTATACTGAGCATCGATGAGCAAGGCAGCTGGCTTTACACCGCCAAGGACGGTTATTACGGTGCTGACCGTGCTACCATTACCGTGGACGATGGCAATGGCGGCATGGTCACAACCTCGCTCGACTTCACGGTGAATGTTTACGAGGAGGGTGACTGGATCATCAATGGCGACGGGCCGGATGGCATCCAGCTTAAAGGGGTGAGCAAGGATGACCTGCAGCTTTCCAGGATCGATAATGATCTGTTCGTCGCCATCCGGGAACGCGGCTCCATTACCATGCGTGGCTACTTTGCTGCTCCGGAAAACGGCGTCAAGCTGATGGATACCCTGGAGGGGCCGCTGCATCTCACCAAGGACCAGATTTGCGAAATGGAGACTGGCTCGCGTTGGAGGCGGAGACCTGTCGAGTTCGGCGAATGGGGCGCCAAAAACCTGATCCACGGCACCGACTCCAGCGACCGTATTTTCGGGGCCGATCAAAACGATGTTCTCTTTGGGGGGGATGGCCACGATACCATGAAAGGCCATTGCGGCGACGACTCCCTGTTCGGCGGCTTTGGCCATGACCTGCTTTATGGCCAGTGGGGGACGGACACCCTCTATGGCGACAGCGGCGATGATATTCTTTTGGGCGGCTCCGGTAACGATGTCCTCGTTGGTGGAGATGGCAATGATCGCCTAAAAGGTGGCAGCGGTGATGATTGGCTCTGGGGTAACCAAGGTCGTGACAGGCTGTATGGCGGTAAAGGTAACGACAAGCTCACGGGTTCGCAGGGGAACGATCTTCTTAAAGGCGGCGCCGGGGATGACATCTATTATTTTGAACGCGGTGACGGCCTGGATATTATCCGGGAGGATCACGGCGGTTATGGAAAACACTGCCATAAACATGGCGACAATGACACGGTTAAGTTTGGAGAAGGAATCGTCAGGGATGATATCTCTGTTTTCATGAAAGGCAGCACCCTTTTTCTTCAATATGGAAACGATGATATCGTCACGGTCAGGAACCCAAAAAACAAGAAGAAAAGGATCGAACGGTTTGAACTTTCAGACGGCGCATACCTAACCGATACCGACATCAATCAGATCATCCAGGAAATAAGTGCCTTTGCGGTGAACGAGGGGATCGACATGAATTCTGCCAACGATGTCCGGCAGAGTGAACAACTCATGAATATAGTCGTCAATTCCTGGAATTATGCATAAATAGGCGTTCAGTCATCAGCTTGCAGCTTTCCTTTATCTTGTTGTTGGCTTACTGAATACTGACCTTTGACCACTGTTCGCTTGCAAGGAAAAAAACACCAGTTATGCAGAGCTCATCATCTGACGACAGCCACGAATTCAAACCGTTATTGGTCGAAATTGAGGATAGGCCATTAAACCCTCTGGGCAGGACTGTTTTCTGGGTTATCATCGCGGCGCTTGTCTTTTTTACGATTTGGATGTTTTTCGGCAAGGTGGACGTCGTCGTTACAGCAAGGGGCAAGGTCATTCCCGACGGCGAGGTGAAAATACTCCAGCCGCTCACCACCGGCGTGGTCAGCGGTATCCTCGTGAAACCGGGGGATTTTGTACAAAAGGGCCAAGTGCTCATGGAAATAGACCCTTCCGACATCGAACCTGAACTTGAATCGATGAAGGCCAATCTCAAGCAACTCGAACTAGAAATATTGAGACTGGAATGCACTCTGGCGCATAAACCGTTCGCTCCTGATGTCTCTAAATATGATGAGTCAATAATAAAGGTGCAAAACGAAATTTATTATTCCACCATAAAGCGACTGCAAAAACAACTTTGCGTTAAGGCCGAGGAGTTGAAACAGGTCGAGGAACAGTTAGAATCAGTGAAAACTACAAGGGCACAAGACGTCTATCTTTTAAATCTTAGCCAGGACAGGCTAAACAGGCTCAAGGAGGTAAAAGATATCCTCAGCAAGGATGAATACGACAAGGCGGAAAGCGATTATAAAGATAATGAGAAGAGTGTTAAAACGGCTGGTCATAAAATTAACGAGTTGGTTGCTGCTAGGGCCCGTATTTTTAAGGAGATTGATTTTATTAAAGAGGATGAAAGAAACAAACTTCTTACAGAACTTGTCGAGAAACGTAAAAAATATAAATACTTACGGGCGAATATGGATAAGGCGGCATATATCAGCGCCAGACAGCAGATCGTCACGCCGGTCAACGGCTATGTGAATAAATTATTTATTCATACCATAGGTGGCGTGGTAACCCCAGCGGAAAAACTTGTTTCGATAGTGCCGGCAAACTCGCCGCTGGTAATCAAGGCCTTGGTGAGGAATAAGGACATAGGTTTCGTATCAGTCGGCATGAATGTAAGTATAAAAATAGACACCTTCAGTTTTCAGAAATACGGACTGCTCAAGGGGACGGTTAAGCATGTTTCCAGGGATAGCATTGAAGACGAAAACCTCGGTCTAGTTTACGAAGTATATATAAATCCGTCAGAGACATCTTTGCTGGTTGAGGGTGTTGAGACTCCAATTACCACTGGTATGAGTCTAACTGCCGAGATAAAAGTCGGTAAACGGCGGGTCATAGAGTTTTTCATCTACCCGCTGATCAAGTACCTTGATGAAGGGATAAGTGTGCGATGAGTTATTACCAGTCACAGAGAGAACGGAAATCAGATTTTTTTTTCATCAGACCTTCGTAGTTCATTAAATGTAACACCCTACCAATTTTGAAAGCGTTCAGCTATCAGCTGACAGCTGTTTCTGACTGTTTTTCTTAATAAGTTTCACTGGAAACTCCATAAGATAGTTATTTGCTATTTCCGCGCAAACTATTCCAGGGACCGACGGGGCTACTTTGTGCCGTTTAAGTAGTAGACCACCCTGATTTTTGACCTCCTGTTAGTTTACTATCCATCTGATCATCAATCAAAAATTTCACCAAGCCTTGCGTCAGTGTAGCCTAAAGCCAAGTCAGCCAATATTTGGCTACTAGCCTTTGCTTTTGCCTATTATTTCAAAACTAGTAAAGTGGTAGGTAGTCCTGTTTTCTGCTTCAGGTAGTCAGGTAAAATAGGTGTAGTTTGGAGAGTAATTGAAAAAATGATGATAGCAAAGGGATAAAAAAGGTAATTTGCGGCAAATTTGCGACACTAAAGGGGAGAAATTTTGAGAAAATCAAAAAATAAGGGCTCAGGGAATTTCCCTAAGCCCTTGATTTTGTTGTTTTTATGGCGGAGCCGACGAGACTCGAACTCGCGACCTCCGGCGTGACAGGCCGGCGTTATAACCATCTTAACTACGGCTCCGCTTAAAACCGTGGTGGGCGGAACAGGGCTCGAACCTGTGACCCTCGGCTTGTAAGGCCGATGCTCTCCCAACTGAGCTATCCGCCCCCGCCCAACGGAGAATGTCTATTTATAGGTCTCAAGTTTGTTTGTCAACAATTTTTTTTTAAAAATTTTAATTTTGGGTTTCATTTTTGTTTGTGTGGAGTTCAGCCAGACGAATATACTTGTGAAAGGCGTAAAAGAAAGAATTTATGGCCAGAATGAATCCGGCCTGTCCGTCCAGAAAGCCTCTTTTTAAGATATAGAGCTTTAAAAATCTGCCCAGACCATGTCCCAGGGCCTTGAGCAGGGATGTTGTTTTCCCCTGGGCGAACATCTCTTCAGCTGCCACTTGTGTGTAATAGTTAATCTTGTCCATGTGTTCCTTAAGATTTTTGTATGGATAGTGAATGATGTCACCGCGAAGCTTTCTGGTTTTTCCTCTGGTACGGAATCCGTAATGAGGTCCTGATGTATGGATATAAGTCTTTTCCAGAAGAAAGACTCGCAGCAGATAATCCGGGTACCATCCGCTGTGGCGGATAAAGCGGTCAAAATAAAAAGAGGTGCGCGGACAGTAGAAAGCGGTATAATCTTCTGGCCTTTGCAAAGCCGCGACTATTTCCTGCCGGAGCCTGGGCGAGAGAATTTCATCCTGGTCCAGGGAGACAACCCATGGGGTGTTGATGTGCTTAAAGGCAAATTCGAATTGCTTGGCCGGCCCCGGCCAGGGATTAACAATGACTCTAGCGTCGCATTCTCGGGCAATGGCCACTGTTTGGTCAGTACTTTCCGAGTCCACAACCAGGATCTCGTCGCAAAAGTTTAGGCTTTTTAGACATTCTTTGAGATGGCGTTGGCCATTAAATGTGAGCACAAGGCCGGTAACCTGGGATGACATAGTCAGTTCGCACCTGCTTTCGTTAAAATGGTTTTTACGGCCAGAATAACATCCTGGACATCCTGCTCGCTTAGCTTGGCAGAGAGAGGAAGGCTGACAGTTTGCCGACCAATACGCATGGCATGCGGGTAGTCTTCTGGTTCCCAGCCAAATCTTTTCTGATAATAAGGGTGTTCCGGAATGCTTAAATAGTGGACCCCGGTGCCTATATTGTGGCCATGCATGGCCTTGAGAAATTCATCGCGGGTTATACCGGTTTTTTCTTCATCTATTAAAATAGTATACAAATGATAGCCGTGTCTGGTTTCTGGTTCTGGGTCTGCAGGCAGGGTCAGTGGCAAGTTTTCCAGAGCTTTATTGTATGTGTGCCAGATAGATTGCCTCTTGAGCCAGTTTTCTTCCACCCGTTTTAGTTGGTGTAGACCTATGGCTGCCTGTAGGTCCATCATGTTGTATTTAAATCCTGCTTCTGTAACCAGGTAGTGTTTATATCCTTCATCTGAAAACCTGCGCCAGGCGTCGCTGCTCATGCCATGCAGAGCCAGCACTTTTATCCTGGCAGCGTATTCTTCCTTTTGGGTGAGAACCATCCCCCCTTCACCAGTGACTACGTTTTTGGTCACATAAAAGCTAAAACAGCCAAAATCACCAAACGTACCACAGGGAGTGCCTTTGTATTCGGATTCAATTGCATGAGCGCAGTCTTCAATCACCATCAGGTCAAATTTTTCAGCCAAATCCATTATGGCTTCCATCTCGCATGGCCGGCCTGCAAAATGGACTGGCAGGATAGCCTTGGTTTTGGAGGTTATTTTGGAAGCTATTTGCTCAGGATCGATATTCATGCTTTCGGGGTCGACGTCTGCCAGAACCGGAGTGGCTCCGCTATGGATAATGGCGTTTATTGTGGCGCAAAAGGTCAGGGGGGTGGTAATGATCTCGTCTCCAGGGCCGATACCGGCGGCAATAAGGCTTAAATGCAGTGCAGCAGTACATGAATTTAGAGCTACAGAATAAGAAGCCTGTTTATATTTTTTAAAATTTTCTTCAAATTTTGCTACTTTGGGGCCGGTGCCCAGCCAGCCAGTTTTTAAGCAGTGCACAACTTCGGCAATTTCATCTTCTTCAATCAAAGGTGCACCAAAGACCAAAAAATTATCTTTTGAGCGAATTGGTTGCATGTTTCTCCTTTACTTATGAGTGACTAAAGTAAACTAAATTTTTTAAGTTGGAGCTTCAAATCTGATTTGATACGCCCTCTACTCTTTTCTCTTCAAAGCTTGTCACTTTATTAAGGATCTGTGTAAAAATTTCGTCAATCTCGCCAGTGGCGTCCACTATCACAAACCTGTTTTTATTAAGCGCGGCCCAGGTCAGGTAGCCTTCCCGGACCCTGTTGTGAAATTTAATACTCTCCGCCTCGAATCGGCCCTCATCTTTTGTCAGTTTTTTTTGAATGTTTCTGGTCACGGCCCGTTTCAAACCAATTTCTACTGGCAAATCAAGAAGAATTGTCAGGTCGGGCCATAAGTCTTTAGTGGCAATTTCATTAAAAGAATGCAAAGTTTGAGGGTCCAGCCCTCTGCCATAGCCCTGGTAGACAATGGTCGAGTCAGCATATCGATCGGAAATGACAATCTGCCCCCTGGCAAGAGCCGGGCGGATAACCTGTTCGACATGCTGGGCCCGGTCAGCCAGATAAAGAAAAAGTTCTGCCTCTTTGGTCAGGTCCTGACTTTCCATGGATAACAAAATCTTGCGCAGGGTTTTGCCTAACCTGCTCCCTCCGGGCTCTAACGTAACGAGAACATCTTTACCCTGAGACTCAAAATATTCTTTTAGCTTGTTCACCTGGGTGGTTTTCCCACATCCTTCTATGCCTTCAAAGGTAATAAACATCGATTTGTCCTTTTTTCTTTATTTTTTGGGGAGTTAGGCTCTTTTGGAGTACGCAGTGGCCGATACACGGGCCTGGCCAGGGAGCGGTTATAATCTGACCAATAAGGGGTGTTACTATCATCTTCGCCCAAAGGTTCAAGAGCCTGATCTATGGTGTTCATCTTTGCATCCAGGTTGTCCGCATAGTGGAGGACAAACGCCTCGTGAGTTTTAGGCCGTTTGGGAGAACCAAATTCGAGTTCCCCATGATGGCTGATAATAATGTGCTTGAGATGGAGGATGAGTTCAGGGTGAACGTCACCCAGTTTTTTTAAATGTGGTTCCAGGATCTCCAGGCCCAAAAAGATATGCCCCAGAAGCTTGCCTTGATCTGTGTATTCGCGGCTTAACCCCGGGCTAATTTCAAAGGCCTTGCCCAAGTCATGTAAAGCGGCGGCTAAAACAAGAATTTCCCGATCCAACCCCGGATATAAATCACAGATGGAAAGGCAGATTTTGCATACGCTCAAAGTGTGTTCCAGAAGCCCGCCCACATAGGCATGGTGGATAGATTTTCCACCCGGGGCATTGAGCAGGGCCTCCTTGATTTCAGGATTGGAAAAGATTTTTTTGCTAAGTCTCTTCCAGGCTGGAAAACTAAGCTCCTGTTTCAAAAGCTGGCAAAGTTGGGTATAAAGTTCTTCAGGTGGTGTTTTACTCGCCGGCACAAAACTGGCCAGGTCTACCTGGTCTAAATCAAGGAACTCCATCTGCTCAACATTGATTTGCAAGGTATCGCCAAAGAGTTGGACATTGCCTCGGACAAAGACAAATTGTTCGGGTTTTAAGTCCGGAAAGTTCTGACTTAACGGGCTCCAGATTCGGGCCTGTATCTGCCCTGTTTTGTCCTGAAAGGATAATTGCCAGTAAGGACCGTTTTTCGCCTGGGCCAGTCTGGCCGTGGTAATAACGAATATATCCGCTATTTGCTGGCCTTGCTTTAAGTCTTGTACATATATTTTTTTCTTCATCTTCTGTTGCCAATCCTTGAGTCCTGAGTTAATTGCGCATCAGATTCTATTGTTAAAAATCTGAGATTAGCTTAATCAAGCATGGATTAGGAAGCAAGCAATAAAAACTATGTAACCAGGAATTCGTTATTATGAAAAAAATGGACATTCTCTTGACCAATGATGATGGTATCCATGCCGTCGGTCTCAGATGTCTGTACCGGTCACTGACTCAGGCCGGGCATAATGTTTGTGTGGTGGCGCCGCTTACAGAACAAAGTGCAGTGGGTCACTCCGTAACTATTTTTTCTCCTGTGCGGGTAAAGGAAATAAAAGAAGACGGTTTCCGGGGGTTAGGGCTTTCCGGGACACCCGTGGACTGTGTAAAATGGGCAGTAAGCCATTATTTATCCAGCCGGCCAGACTTGATAATTTCAGGGATAAATAACGGGGCCAACGTAGGAGTAGATGTAATTTATTCCGGAACTGTTTCAGCGGCTACTGAAGGGGCACTGGTAGGTCTGTCCGCTTTGGCTGTTTCTGTTGATAATTTTTCTCCCCAGGACCTGACAGATCAGGCAGAGTGGGTATCCAGGTTTGTGGCCAAATTTTCTTGGACTAGCCTGCCTGAGCGTTGTGTATTAAATTTGAATTTTCCAGCCATAGACCTTGATGAATGCGCAGGGTTAAAAGTTTGTCCGCAAACAGATGTTGCGTATAAGGACTTTTATGATCATCGCCAGGACCCCAGGGGGCGTTCCTATTTCTGGCTGGGGGGAGAGATACCCATGCACAAGGTGCAGGAAAATACAGATCGTTATCTTCTCTCAAAAGGTTATATTACTCTGACTCCTTTAAGATTTGATTTGACTAACTGGGAACTATTAAAGGAGTTGGAGAAGTGGAGTATAAATGAAGGATGAACGGCCGAGTTAGGTTAGGCGGTGCGAAATTTTTTAACAAGGAGGAAAGATTATGCCATTAACATCTCCCAAGGAAATGTTTGCCCGGGCCTATAAAGAGGGTTTTGCTGTTGGTGCTTTTAATGTGAATAATATGGAGATCATCCAGGGTATTATTATGGCTGGAGAGGAAGAAAGGTCTCCTCTTATCCTGCAGGTTTCTGCAGGGGCACGTAAATATGCTGGCCAGAATTATATAATTAAATTGGTGGAGGCTGCTTTAGAGGAGACTGATCTGCCTATTGTTTTGCACCTGGACCACGGACAAAATTTTGAAATTTGTAAGGAAGTTATTGATGCGGGGTTTACTTCGGTGATGATTGATGGTTCTCATCTACCCTTTGAAGAGAATATCGCATTGACCCGGCAGGTGGTTGAATACGCCCATGACAAAGGGGTATGGGTCGAGGCCGAATTGGGTCGTTTGGCTGGAGTTGAGGATGAAGTCAGCTCAGAAGAAAGTATTTATACTGATCCAGATGAAGCCGTGGAGTTTGTGGAGCGCACTGGATGTGATTCTTTGGCCATTGCCATTGGAACCAGCCATGGAGCCTATAAGTTCAAGGGAGAACCGAAATTAGATTTTGAACGTCTGGAAAAGATTTCCAGCATGCTGCCAGGATTCCCCCTGGTTTTGCACGGAGCTTCATCCGTGCTGCCTGAGTTTGTCGAGATGTGTAATCAATATGGCGGCGATGTGGCTGGCGCAAAGGGAGTACCGGAAGAGCTTTTGCGCAAAGCTGCCAGCATGGGTATATGCAAGATTAATATTGATACGGATATTCGTTTGGCCATGACAGCGGTCATTCGCAAATACCTCAAGGAGAATCCAGGTGTATTTGATCCGCGTAAATATTTGGGGGCTGCCAGACAGGCTGTTAAAGATATGGTTCAACATAAAATAAAGCATGTACTTGGTTCATCCAATAAGGTAGATGGGTAATGGGGAGATGGGTAGATGAGTGGGTGGATGGTTTTGTTGGTGTTTTTGATTTTGCTGGCCGACAACCATATCTGTTTATATCCCATAAACTCGTTTACCCATTAACCCATAAACTCAAATGGAGGTAAGCATGGCTTTGAGAATTGGCATCAATGGATTTGGTCGGATTGGACGCTATATGGCCAGGTTGTTGGCTGGTAATAAGGAGCTGGAGTTGGTCATGGTAAATGCCAGGGCCGATAACAACACCCTTGCCC
The DNA here is from genome assembly GCF_018704065.1 of Desulfovulcanus ferrireducens. Lineage (NCBI taxonomy): Bacteria > Pseudomonadati > Thermodesulfobacteriota > Desulfovibrionia > Desulfovibrionales > Desulfonauticaceae > Desulfovulcanus > Desulfovulcanus ferrireducens. The sequence goes on from NZ_JAGUQP010000022.1 coordinate 19,795, forward strand.
ATTTGCTCAAATATGATTCTGTGCATGGCCGGTTTAGCGGCCAGGTAAAGGCCAATGAAGAAGGTTTTATTTTAGAGGGTAATCAGGTCTATGTAACCAGAAAGGCGCCAGGAGAATGGGTCTGGGGAGATTACGGCATAGATATTCTTTTAGAGACTACTGGCAAATTTCGGGATAGAGAAAGCTGTGAAAAACATTTGGCTTGTGGTGCCAAAAAGGTGGTTATTAGTGCGCCAGGAAAAGATCCTGACGTTACCATTGTTATGGGCGTTAATGATCATGAGTACAAGCCGGAATATAAGATTATCTCCAACGCCTCATGTACTACCAATTGCCTGGCCCCGGCAGTTAAAGTTATTCATGAAAATTTTGGCATTAAGCACGGTGTAATGACCACTGTTCATTCGTACACTATGAGCCAAAGGATTTTGGACGGCTCACACAAAGATCTGCGCCGGGCCCGTGCCGCAGCCATGTCCATGATTCCAACTACAACTGGAGCGGCCAAGGCAGTGACCAAAGTGATCCCGGAACTCGAAGGGAAACTGGATGGAATGGCCGTGCGTGTTCCCACCCCCAATGTTTCCTTGGTGGACTTTGTAGCTGAAGTGGAAAAGAAGACCACGGCGGAAGAGGTTAATGCGGTTTTAAAAGCTGCCGCGGAAGGCCCGCTTAATGGTCCTCTGGGTTATACTGAGGAGCCTTTGGTGTCTATTGATTTTAACGGGAGCATACATGGAGGGGTGGTTGATGCCCTGTGCACCAGGGTTATGGACGAGACCATGATTAAATTGATTGTCTGGTATGATAACGAGGCAGGTTTTTCTAATCAGCTTCTCAGGCTGGTCAAAATGATAGCTAAAGATATGTAAGAAGCAGTCCCGCTTGTCAGCGGGACTGCTTCTTTATTGCTGCCTACAAGACAATAAAACTTAGTCCTATAAATCAGCTTATTTCCGTAAAGTAACAAAGGAAATAGATTCGTTAAGAAAATATGTTTTATTTTCGAACCTAACACGCTCAGCCCTGCCAAAGCCATCGTATGTGAGGCGAGCCGGATCAATATCCGGAAAATTTTTCAATAAAAAGTCTTTCACAGCCTTTGCTCTTGCCTTTGCCAGAACAGGATCTCCTTTTTTATACCCTATGATCTTCAGGACAATTTTTTTATTGATGCTCAAGATGCCGCCAAGAACTTTCAATGAAGGTTTTGCTTCGAGAAGGATATTGTCGGTGCCGGGTGTAAAAGAAATGTTTTTCAGAGTAACCCGCCGGTAACCAATGGTGAAGTTGCGATATGAGAAGTCGCCGAGGGCGTTAAGATGATCCACGGCCTGCAACGCCCATCTTCCTCTCGGGTAATACTTTAAGTATTTTTTCCATGCATTGATTTCCTCAACTGGTTTATTCAATTTTTTGAGTGCCAATCCTCGATTATAGAGAGCTTCTGGATTGTACGGATCGTTTTTTAACACCCCGTCATATTCTTTCAGGGCTGCTTCCCACTGACCACTATCCAAAAGGTTGTGGGCAAGATAAAGCCTGGCTGGGACGTGGTCTTTGTTCAGCTTGAGAGCTTGCCGGTAGCTTTTGCGTTCATTTTCAAAATCTCTGACTGCCCAATAGGCAACTCCAAGCCAAAAATGATAATCTGCCTTGTCTGGAGCAAGTTGTACGGCGCGGCGCAAATAGGGCAGAGCCTTGTCTGGTTTTTCCTGGGCAAGGTAAAAACGACCTATGTAATAATTTGCCTCGTGGTTTTCCGGGTCTTCCTGGAGCACTTGTTCAAAAGCGCGGATGCCCTCTTCGTAACGCTCCTCAACGAGAAACCGTTTGCCGTTCGGTAAGCAAGCGCATAGAAGCAAGGTTAAACTGATGACTAATAACTGGAGTCTTTGGCACATACACTTCCTCCTCTTTTTGGGGATGGGTATCTTAAGTTTATTGGCCTTGTCTGCTGGTTTAGTCTTTTTTTAATACAGGAGCCTGTGGCCAAACCTTTTTATCAACTTAATTTCCATAGTTTATTTCAATCCTGGTTTCTTTCATGCTGTATAAGTACCTGGACCTGTTCTCAAAACTTGCTTGCGGACAGAGCATAATGGGATACTTTGGGTAAAAAAATATTCTTTTATTATCGATAGTTATGGTCAGTATCGCAAAATATTTAGCCCATTCATCCCGATGCTCTGTTCTTCCGCAAGTATCACTAAGATTGGGTTACCCAAGCCGTTTGTAATGCATTTCAGAAACCAAGACTTTCAATCAGCGGCTAAAAATGGGGGTTTGGCCACAGACTCAGGAGCACTATTGTGGCGTCTGTGTATTATCAGGCTGCCCCATAGTTGGCCCATGGCGCAGGTTACGACCAGTAAATCCGAGCGAGTTCATAAGGCCTTTGAAATCGTCCTTTTTGCGAATGGTCTGCAATGTTATCTTAGCAATATCCTGGTCTGAAATGCCCCTTTCCCGGGCAGCAGCAATCACCCTGGCGAGATAACGCCACGATGGTGTAAAACATTTGAAACGTAAACCAGTGAAAAGAATTTGTTCAGCGAGCTCCAGATTAAAGTTTATCTGCTTCAATAACGCTAAGTTCTCCACTGCAATAGCAAGCATAGGCAATGAGGCTGAAGGGGCTAACTCGATGAAACGCGCCAACTCAGGGCGAGAAATACCTAAATTGAGACTATCTACCAACACATTAAAGTCTTCACTGGATATTATTTTGTCCGCAGGCTCAGATATTACCCCAAGGAGCAGTTCTTGGACATAGCAATAGTTGTCTATTTCCTGTTGCAGCGCCTGGGCTATGATCCGGGGAGGGACCCTTTTGGCCAGGCCTTCCTCGATTTTGTCCATTAAGTGATTAAGAGGAATTTTTTCTTTTTGTGCAGAAACCAAGGCGTGCAAAAAGAGATTGATGTCTGCCGAAGAAAGTTGATGTGCCGCCCCCAGTGAAAGCACCCGGTTCAAGACAGCCTCTGATACTCCAACTGTGCGCGCCTTGTTTATTAAGTTACTGTTTGCTGCTGGGCTTTGGGCGTAGGTCATGGATGGATTAAGCCACAAAGCTAGTAAAAATACGCACAAAATAGCGAGCAAACTGTTCTTAAATAGAGTTTTCGTGTCCATCGCTGACAAAAATGATAGAGTTTGTATTGCCGAATAGATCTGGTTTGCGAAACGCGGCGTTAGGGTCGGCCACCACCTCTTTATCGTTTACAAGAAAAGCGTATTCGTGGCGGCCTTTAGGGAGTTTAATTTCCAGGACCCAAAAGTCTTTCTCTTTTTCCTTGCGCATTTCGAATCCGGCTGGATTCCATCGGTTGAATGAGCCGATGACGCTGACAGCCTGCGCCTGCGGATAATGCAATATGAACGTGACAGGAACGAGATCCTCGCCTCGTTCGTTTTCGCTGAGAAGATTTTTGTGGCCTGGCAATGTGTTGAAGAGTACAAACAGTATAAGGCCTAGAGAGACCGCTGCAGCAGGCATGAGTTTCACCGGGGAAATGGTTATAGAACGCGGAGAAACAGCCCAAAGGTATAAACGTCGCCATACAGAGAGTTTTTTGGGTTTAAGTGAGCGTAGGACCGTATCGGCCAGATTTGGAGGTGGTTCATGATCGGGCATGTCTCGCAGCATACGGGTGAGGTGGAGCAGTTCCTCCATTTTGTCTTGTTCGTTCAAGTCTTTGCCGGAGATATCTGTTTTGAAGTTATCTGGTAAATTTTTGTTCATCACTCACCCCCCCCCCCCCTTGAGAGATCGGCGAAGCATTTCTAGCCCGCGGCTAACGCGCATTTTGGCGGCGCTGACCGAAATTTGCAGGGCTTGAGCAATGTCTCGCATGGACATCTCTTCACGGTAGCGCAAAATGATCGCCTCGCGGTACTTTAGCGGCATCCCGACAAGGGCTTTTTCTATCTGCTGGAAATCCAAGCTGTCGTTCATACTGTCCTGCTGGTCTGACAAATGGCTTAATTCAGGCAGCTTCTCAGAGTTCTCCTCAGAATATAGGTGGCGTTTGTTTTTGCGTATTAAATCTTTAGCATGGTTTATCCCCACTGCATACAACCAGGGGAAAAATTTTTTTCCAGGCTGAAAATGCTCCAACTTTTCATAAGCCTTGATAAAGGCTTCTTGCGTCAGCTCTGCAGCTTCATCAAGGGATCCTGACATCCGATACATGAGGTTAAAAATAGGTTTTTGATATCTTTTAACGAGGATACCGAATGCATTGGTATCCCCTTTTAAAACTCGGTTGATTATGCGCTGTTCGTCAGAGGCATCCATAAGTTGAGAATAATTAATTCGCTATATGCTAACTATAAGTTTCAGAGAGAATTTTGCTGTTTTATTTATAGCAAAAATAAATCTGGGTTGCTTGAATTAGTAAGCCCCATTTCTCTTGAACCTTGCGAAATATAATCTCATTAATATTTAATCTTTCGAAGGTAAAGGAAATGGGGCGGATTAATAATACTTGCGACTTAATTATAGAGTTGTAGCCTCTACAGAGTTAGCGATGGCCTCCACCACCGTGGCCGCCGCCACCTCCGCTACCTCCGCCGCTACCACCTCCGCTACTTCCCCCGCCGTGTCCACCACCGTGGCCGCTTTCATGGGAGGAGCCAAGGCCATGTCCTGTTCCGCCAGCACTATGTGATGATCGTGAACCAATGTTTGAGCTTCCCAGGCCAATACCTTCGCTACCTGAATCCATTTTAGATAGGCCATGTTTGGAAAATTCGCCCTTTAAGTCGCGGGAAGTAGCTTCCATACGTTCTCCGACCATTTCGCGCGTCCGTTCCCGTATTTGGAGTTCAGTTTCTTCTCCTTTGTTCCTAACACGTGCCTGTACCTGCACGGGTTCGTTTTTTTGGTGTCCAAGCCCCAGAAGACCGGGATGCAGCCCTAACTCCTGGGCTATTTGGCCCCATCCCAGACCTGCTTCACGCATTGCAGCGATATCTTCGGGATTAACACCGGCAATGTTGGCAAGATTTTGTTCCATGGTCTTTTGGGCTTCACTTTGGCGCTGGCGAGCCTGCTCGATCGCCTCTGTATCTCCCGACATTTCAGCCTGTTCCAGCTCCGAACTTGCCTCTTGGACCTGTTCCAGGGCGGTTGTTAACTCTGCAACCGGGTCAACTTCTGTTTCGGTGGCGACACTAACTTCTGTGTCTGTGGTGGTGACGGCTGTATCAGTGGTAACGCTAACTGCTGTGTCTGTGGTTACAGCTGTGTCTTCCGCCTGCACCCTGGTTCCGGCCAAAAGCAAGATCAAGCCGGCCAAAAAAAGTATGCCAGTTACTAACGAAGCTTTCATGGTGAATGATTTTGCAAACATGTAGTCCCCCTTTTTTTAATTAAAGATTAAACCTGAGCCACTAGAACGGCCGTTCTTTTTACTTTTACTTATATATACGAACCAACTGCGCAAAAAGTCACAAAAAAAATTGAAATTTGGAAAAGATGTTGTTTTTGTGTGGTCCCAAAAAAACCTATGTCCCCTAATCCGAGCGGTGAATTGCCAGTATTATTCACCTTTCTCCTACTTCAATACCTCTATGGTCTCTTGGCGAAAACAAATGGCTAGTAGAAAATGGTAATTTTAACGGAAGATGAAAGCCGTCCTTCAGCTCTGACAAGCAGAGAGGCAGGTTAGCTGCGGTTTATCTTTTGAGTGAGCAATGCTCTGCTTGTCCATTTTTTTTTACAAAGTGTAAAATATTCTGACACAAAAAAACACAAATTATTTTTTTCATCCCAAAATTTTTAGAAAAAAACTGGTTTTTCAAAAGGTTAGGTCTTTTATTTTTGGCATGGCTATTGCCTAATAATTGTGAGGGCTTCGCTCCATATTTAAGTATATCTGACAAGAGAAAGTTATTGTATGCAGGAACAAATTATTCATGATGAAAATTACTATCGTAGTCTGACCAGAAATATGGTCATATTAATTATTGTGGCTGCTTTTACTCCTCTAATTTTGATTAATGGTATTATTGGATATAAATTTAATACATCCTATAAAGAAAAAGTCATAGCTCATTTAAAAGAGATGGTGGAAAAACATAAACAAAGTATTGATTCGTTTTTGAATGAAAAGTTATCTGATATTTTGGTTTTATCTGAATCATATTCATACGATAAGTTTTCAAAAAATGAATTTTTAGCGAGAAAATTACACATATTAAAACAAGAATACGGACAAGTGTTTGTAGACTTGGGAGTTGTAAATGAGCAAGGGATACAAATGGCTTATGCTGGCCCTTTTAGACTGGCCAGGGCAGATTATTCTAAGGCTAAGTGGTTTAAGGAAGTTTTAATAAATAAATTTTATATTAGCGATGTATTTTTAGGTCTTAGGGGACTTCCACATTTTATTATCGCCGTTCTAAAGGAGGAAAATGGTCAAAAGTGGATTTTACGAGCCACAATTGATTTCGTAGCTTTTAATAATTTGGTGGGGAATATTCGCATTGGTAAAACAGGATTGGCCTATATTTTAAATAGACAGGGAGAGTTTCAGACCAAGCCGCGGGTAACTCTGTCTTTTGATCAAGAGTTTTACAGAACATTAGTGTCCCATGTCCGCGCGGAGAATCTGGTTTATTTTCATCATATTAAAAATGAGATGGGTGATGAAACCATCTATCTTTTGACGCCTTTAAAAAAAGGTAATTGGGTCCTGGTTTTTCAGCAGGCTGATGCCGATGCCTTTTCAGATCTCTATCAGACCAGAAATATCTCTCTGCTACTTCTAGCCATTGGCGGATGCTCTATTGTATTTATTGCCATTTTTTTATCCCGAAAAATGGTCAAACAGATCCGCAAAGCAGACCTGGAAAAGGAGATGACGAATGAGCAGGTTATCGAGGCTGGTAAGTTGGCTTCTTTGGGAGAACTGGCTGCCGGTATTGCCCATGAGATAAATAATCCTGTGGCTATAATGGTTGAGGAGGCGGGTTGGATTGAGGATCTTTTAGAAGACGAAGACTTTAAACAGAGTGAGAACCTGGAAGAGTTTATACGAGCTTTGAAGCAGATCAAAACCCAAGGGGCCAGATGCAAAGAGATTACGCACAAGCTCTTGAGTTTTGCGCGCAAGATAGATTCGAGGGTGCAAAGCCTGCAAATCAACGATTTAATAGACGAAGTCGTTGCACTGTCTGAGAAAAGGGCCAGGTATAATTGTGTGCAGATTGAAACCAGACTCACTCCTGCCCTGCCTAAAATTAATGCTTCGCCTTCGGAGATGCAGCAGGTTCTTTTAAATTTGATAAACAATTCTCTTGATGCCATTGAGCCTAAAAAAGGAGGCAAGATCAGCATTACCAGCAGACGCGAGGGAGACTACGTGGTTATAGCCGTGGCTGACACCGGAAAGGGAATTCCCAAGGCCAATTTGCAGCGTATTTTTGAACCTTTTTTTACGACCAAGCCCGTGGGTAAGGGCACGGGCCTGGGCCTGTCCATTTGCTACGGGATAATTAAAAAAATGGGTGGTGAAATTACGGTTAACAGTGCCGTAGGTGTAGGCACAACATTTCATATAAAGATACCAATAAACAAATAGGAGGGATGGATATGGCCATTAACTTGCTTTTAGTCGATGATGAAGAAGGCTTTGTGACCACCATGACTAAAAGGTTGGCTAGAAGGGGGTTTCAGGTGGAATCTGCCCTTAGCGGTCAAGAAGCTTTAGAAAAGATTAAGAGAATGCCTTTGATAGATGTGGTAATTCTGGATGTAAAGATGCCAGGCATGGATGGCATCGAGACCCTGCGAGAAATCAAAAAAGAATTTCCCTTGGTGGAAGTGATCATGCTGACCGGTCATGCCACAGTAGAATCAGCAATTGAGGGCATGAAATTGGGTGCTTTTGATTACTTAATGAAGCCGTCTGATCTGGATCAGCTTATAGCCAAGATCGAGGAGGCAAAAGACAAAAAATTAAAACACGAACAAAAGATTATTGATGCTCATATGAAGGAAATTACATCCAGAAAATCGTGGGATTAAAGCCATGCAAAAAAATGATAAAGACACCCTTCATATTCTTCTTGTAGATGATGAGCAGGGGTTTGTGGACGTTTTATCAAAAAGGCTAGCCCGCAGGGGAATAAGCGTCCGTAAGGCTTTAAGCGGGACAGAAGGTATACAGGCCTTGCGCAAACAGGATTTTGACCTGGCTGTGCTGGACCTGAAAATGGAAGATATGGATGGGCTAGAAGTTTTGAAAATATTTAAAAAAATGGCTCCGGGTATGCCAGTGATCATGCTCACCGGACATGGTTCAGAACAGGCTGCCCGTGAAGGATTGGCTTTAGGTGCTTTTGATTACTTAATGAAGCCATGTGCTTTTGAGGAATTGATAAGCAAAGTCCGCTCAGCAACCAGGAACAAAGCCGCTGAGAAAGATGGGGAGGAGAATGATGTCTAAATTTTCTATCCTGATCGTAGATGATGAAAAGGATTTTCTCGACACCCTGACCAAGAGGCTTCGGCGCAGAAATTTTGATGTTCAAGGAGTGACCAGCGGTGAGCAGGCCCTGGAATATTTGACTAATGATCCCATGGATATTGTGATTTTGGACGTTAAGATGCCCGGTATGGATGGCATCTCTGTTTTACGGGAGATAAAAAGGTGCTTTCCCCTGGTGGAAGTGTTCATGCTTACTGGCCATGCCAGTCTTGAAGCTGCAGTAGAGGGTATGAAACTGGGAGCGTTTGATTATTTGCTAAAGCCTGTGGGCCTGGATGAGCTCTTGTTTAAAATGGAGGATGCCTATCAAAAAAAGATTTTACAGGAAAATAGCAAGGTGGGAGGGGGATGTGTGGCAACTTGGTAAATAGTGAATGGTATTAATTGTAGACTATCAAGAGGAGGAAAATAGAAGATGAAAAGACTTTATCAGGGACTTATGGCTGCGGCCAAGGCTCATGCCAGGTGGGACTATGAGACTTCTATGAATATATTAAAGGACAAAAGAAAACTGTGTATTCTGGGCATAATGCTTTTACCCATCATCCTGGGGTCCATTGCTTTTGCCACTGACCTGCCGACTGTTTTGGGTGGCAAAAAGGCTTATGCCCCTGCTTTTTATACGCCATTCATTTTTTTGGTATCTATTCTCATTGGCCTTTGTGCCGGTCTTATTACCGGCTGCATTGGCGCTGGAGGTGGATTTATTATTACCCCTGCCTTGATGAGTGCTGGTATCAAAGGAATATTGGCCGTGGGCACAGACCTTTTTCATATTTTTGCCAAAGCCATTATGGGTACAGCTGTACACAAAAAATTAGGCAATGTATCCGTTGGGCTGGCAGTGGCCTTTTTAGCTGGCTCCATTGGCGGAGTTTTAGGGGGGGGAATTTTAAACAGGTTTATTTATGAACTCAATCCGCTCTTAAGTGATGTGTTTATCAGTATTGTCTATGTTCTTTTGCTTGGATTCTTGGGCAGTTATGCCATGATTGACTTTTTAAAATCGCGTAAAAGCGATATTGGTGGGGATGTGCATGGCGGTCCTTCTACTGAGCCTGGGCTACCAGCCAGGTTGCAAAAGGCCCATATCCCCCCCATGATCACTTTTGATGAGGATTTAGTTCCCGGAGGCAAGAAGATTTCCGCCTGGTTTGTGGCCATGTGCGGATCTATTGTTGGTTTTGTGGCCGCGATTATGGGTGTTGGGGGTGGCTTCCTAACCTTCCCCATGTTTGTCTATATCCTGGGGGTGTCTTCTTTTACTACCGTAGGCACGGATATCCTACAGATTATCTTTACTGCCGGATTTGCTTCTATCAGCCAGTATGCTATTTATGGTTTTATTTTCTATACCTTGGCTATGGGCATGCTCCTAGGCTCTCTTTTGGGTATTCAGATCGGAGCTTTGACTACTAAAGTGGTCAAAGGCGTCTATATCCGCGGCTTCTACGCATTGGCCATTCTTTCAGGGTTCGTGAACCGTCTTTTTGCCTTACCTGGAAAATTGGGAGAAATGAAGATTATCCCAATATCTCCAGGCACAGCTGAGACATTGACCATGATCGGTAATTGGGGGTTCTTTGTGGTCATCTCAATTTTTGCCATCTGGGTTATCGGAACATTTTTCAAAAAAATAAAAGTACTACGCGGGGAGGCATAACTCATGTTAATTAAAGATAAAAAGCATTTTAAGCTAGGATTAACTTTATTGGTGTTCTTTTTTGCGGTGCTCTATTATATGTTTACACCCTCTTTTAATGGTCAAAATGCCTTTCATGCCTCGGACAACCTGTTTAATACCATTGCCAAGGGCTCGACCAATTATTTTCCCCAGTTAAGAGATATGAACAAGCCATTTTCGGGGCATAAGATTGATGTGACTATAACTCTAACTGATGAACTAAGTAATAAGGCCCAGGTTATGTTATCCAGGATTGGCGTGGAAAGCCAGGCCAGAGGGCAGGAGTTAAATGTCCGGGGAGATCTGGGCAGGCTCATTGAACAGGTTTTAGAAGACGCTCAGAATATGTTTGCCAACAACGACCAGGCAGTGAAAGCGAAATATACTTTGAATGGAAAAGAAACCTTGTATATCTGGTGGAAGCTGCTTAAAGAACTCGATAAGGAACTTAAGCTGCAAAAAGATTTTAAGGCCGCAAAATTAATCTCAGAAGTGGTCAAGCGGGGCGTGGAAGTAGGATATAATTTTTATGGGATCCAGGCTCGAAGTGCAAAGGAAAAGGCCGGAGTCCTGACTTTTGCCCTGATTTTTTATGTGATCTATACGTTGTGGTTTGGGTATGGTATCTTCTTTGTTTTTGAAGGGATGGGACTTGAGATGAGTTCAGGGGCTAAAAAAGAAGTCTAGTTTTTTTAAAACGTAGAAGAGTCTGTGGCTAAACCTTACTCAGCGGACCACTTTTCATAATTTTTTCAAATCTGGTAGTCAAAATGAGGTTTGGCCACAGACTTTTAATGTTTAGAGAGCGTGGAAGTCATAAGGTATGGCGGGATTCGATTTTTTTAAGAAAATTTTTTCCAAAGAAAAAAAAGACCAAAAACTTTCTCCGGAAAGGACCAGGCAGTTGCGACTTAAATTCAAGGCCCGCTATTATAGTTTTAAACAACTTTTGGGAGCCAATAACAAGGCCTTGGAAATTATGTCAGAATTAGAAGAGGCCTTGCATGGTTGCAGACCTTTCGGCATGACCTTTGTCCGCTCCAGATGCACATTGGTTTGCACAAATGTATATACAATGGTTCAAAACCTATGTCAGCTGGCACCAGGCAAATATGATGATTTAAAGGTGGTTTTTCATGAACTAAACACCAGGATAGACAATATTCTCAGGGAAAGAAAGATTGGAAAGGGCAAAAAACCGATACTATTTCTGGATGAGATTGATAAGAGTTTTGCCCATGAAGCGGGTTCTAAAATGGCTAATCTTGGGGAACTGAAGAATAAACTTTCCTTCAATGTCCCTGATGGATTTGTGATTACTGCCTCGGCTTATGTTCGTTTTCTGGAAAAAAATAATTTATTGGATGAGATTGCACGGATGCTTCAAGCAACACCCATTGAGCGGACAGAGAAACTTTTTGAATTGTGTTCTCAGATTCAGAATATGATTTTAAAGGCCTCTTTGCCGCAGGACCTTGAAGCCGCCATATTTGATGCTTATGCCAGGTTGGAGGAAAAATGGGGAAGTGGTCTGAAAGTATCGATGCGTAGTAGTGCTCTGGGTGAGGATTCGGCAGAGACCTCTTTTGCCGGTCAGTATCGTTCAGAGTTAAATATTTCCAAACAAAGCCTTATACAGGCCTATAAAGATGTTGTAGCCAGCAAATATACGCCCCAGGCCGTATTATACCGTTTTAGCCTGGGTTTAAAAGACGAAGACGTGGCCATGTGTGTGGGGTGTATGCCCATGGTCAATGCCCGCTCTTCCGGCGTCATGTATTCCATGAATCCTACTAATTTTGAGGACAAACGCATCCATATCTCTTCTACCTGGGGTGTTGCCAAAGCTATTGTGGACGGTCTTGTTGAACCGGATATGTTTTTCATTGCCAGAGACCCTGAACTCCGTATTGATAAGGCTGAATTAGGAGCAAAAAAGCTAATCTACCGTTTAGTTCCTGATGAGGGAGTAATGCGTGAGCAAGTCAGTGAGTCAATGCAAAAAAAGTTTTCCATTTCCAAGAAAGAAGCTCTTGCTCTGGCTCGTTTGGCCCTGGCTTGTGAAGAACATTATGGGTTTCCACAGGATATGGAGTGGAGTATTTCTGAAGATGGACAGGTTTATATTTTACAAACCAGGCCGCTTATACAAAATTTGATTGAGAATATAGATACAAAGCTGGAAGATATACCTGCTAAACCCTTGTTTACAGGAGGCCAGACAGCAGCGTCAGGAGTCGGTTTGGGAGAGGTCTACAAAGTTGAAAAGGATGTAGACCTGGTGCTCTTCCCTGAAGGAAGTATCCTGGTAGCCAGGAATTCGTCGCCAAGGCTAGCCATGGTTTTACCCAAATCTTCCGGGGTTATTACCGAATATGGTAGCGTAACCGGACATCTGGCCAATGTTGCACGTGAATTTAATGTGCCTGCCCTGGTTGGAGTCAAAGGGCTCATGGATAAGTTAAAACAGGGAGAAAAAATAACCTTAGATGCAGATTTGAGAGCTGTTTTTCCAGGCAAGGTGGATATGTTAACTTGCAAGAGAGAAGATGCTAAAAAATTCAATCAAAATTATCCGGTCTATAGAACTTTAAAAAAAGTTTGCCAATATATTGTACCTTTAAACCTTTTGGAGCCTGAAGATATTGAATTTAAACCTTCTTATTGCCGGACCCTGCATGATATTACCAGGTTTGCCCATGAAAAGGCGGTCATAGAGATGTTTAATTTTGGCCGGGAGCATGATTTTGCTTCATTGGCCCCTAAGCAGCTTAAGTCCATCGTGCCTATGCAGTGGTGGGTCATTGATTTAGATGATGGGTTCAAGGAAGGTGTGCAGGGAAAGTACGTGCATTTGAAGGATATCCGTTCTGTGCCCATGCTTGCCCTATGGCGGGGTATTGTGGCTGTGCCCTGGGAGGGCCCACCCCAATTGGACAAGCATGGCTTCATGTCGGTGCTCATGCAGGCCACGACCAATCCCAATCTGGTTCCTAGTCTTAGGTCTGATTTTGCCATGCGAAATTATTTTATGATTTCCAGAGATTTTTGTCACCTTCAGTCAAGGTTTGGTTTCCATTTTTCCAGTATTGAGGCCTTGGTTGGTGAGCGGAGGCAGGAAAATTACATTCGCTTCCAGTTTAAGGGTGGAGCAGCTGATCTCAGGCGACGCAAAACGAGGGCGGAATTTGTTGGCCAAATATTGGAAGAGTATGGTTTTGAGGCCAAAGTCAGAGAAGATGCCCTGTTTGCCCGCATAGACCGCTTTGAGCGCAAGTTTATGGTTAGCAGGCTTAAAATTTTAGGTTACCTGCTAATCCACACCAGGCAACTCGATATGATCATGGGCAACAGAAATAGTCGTGAATATTACTGGCGGAAAATGATTCGGGATATTGATGAGAGGATTTTAACTAATTCTTTGACCCACTAAAACCAGATGAATGTCCATGACATTGGTCAAAGTAGGCCCGGTTATTATTAGCTCGCGTGTGCGGTTAAAAAAAGTATAGGCATCATGCTCGTGGAGAAACTTTCTGGCATCAAGGTTTAATTTTTTGGCTCTGGCTGTGGTTGAACCTGTCACCATCGCGCCAGCAGCATCAGTAGGCCCGTCAGTACCATCAGTACCGGCCGACAATATAAGGACATTTTTTAATCCTTCCAATTCCAGAGCGGCTGAGAGGGCAAATTCCTGATTGCGGCCACCGAGCCCATATGACTCGCCTAGGCTCACTGTGGTCTCTCCTCCGCTGATTACACAACAGGGAGGGGCCATTGGATGACCACTTTCTAAGATCTCTTTTGCTATACTGACATGCACACGGGCAATGTCTTTTGTCTCCCCTTCTATACTGGAACTTAAGATAAGAGGAGCATATCCTAGAGAGGAGGCAGCCCGGGCTGCGGCCAGAAGGGCTTGGCGATTGGAGGCTATAATGTGATGGGAAACATTTTTAAAACACTCTTCGTCAGAAAATGGCGTATCAGGAATAATGCCTTTCAGGCCCTGTAAAACCAGTTGTTGCACAGATTCCGGAAGTTTGTCCCAGAGGTCATATCGAGTGAGAATCGCATGACAGTCTGCCCAGGAACTGGAATCTGCTGCTGTCGGTCCTGAGCCAATAACATCCAGCCGATCACCAACCACATCACTGATAATCAGGCTTATTGTAGTTGATGGGTGTAGGTGACGGGCTAAGCGCCCGCCTTTAATCTGACTTAAGTGCTTGCGTATGGCATTGATTTCCTGAATATTGGCTCCGCTTGCCAGGAGAAGTCGCGTTACTTTTTGTTTGTCCTCCAGGGTAATACCTGGGGCAGGCGCAACCAGTAAAGAGCTAGCTCCGCCAGAAAGAAGAAAGAAAAAAAGGGTGTCTTTAGACCTGTGTCTATCCACAAACGCCAGAATCTCTTGGCCTGCCCTGATACTTCGTTCATCAGGGACCGGATGGGCAGCCTCTAAAAGACGTATCTTTTTCGTGGGCAGGGTGTGGGCATCCTTTACTACTACCAAGCCACCATTAAGCCGTTCTCCAAGAAGAGATTCCACGGCCACGGCCATGGCAGCACCTGCTTTGCCAGCGCCAATGGCTACGATTTTTTTGTAAGTGTTGAGAGCATAATAGTGGGTGCCGGTTTTCAACTGGGAATCTCTATAGTTCAGGGCACCAGAAATGGCAGCCTGGGGTTGCACAGATTTAAGAGCGGCAGCGAGGATATGACTCGCATGCTGGCGTAACCTCTTTTCATACATAAATATGGCTCCTTTTAACCTCTTAACAGAGTTTCCGTATCTAAATTGACGCTAAAATAACCAAAGTTTTGAAGCAATAAAGCAAAATTTTTACTTTTTTACTTGTTTGTCCCGGGAAAGGCAGGGCTTACTAAAGACATTCTTTCTATTGAAACCAACAGAGCAGACGTGATAAAATAAAAAATTAGATGCGCTTGCCCTGAACTTCTTAGCTTCTTTTGTAAATTCTAGTCTTAACCTTGCTTGACACAAAGTAAATGGCTTGAGTAGTGACAACTTGATTTTTATTTTATTATTAAAACGGGTAATCAGTATGTCTGAAAGAATAGGTTTTATTTCCACTCGCTTTGCCGGGACTGACGGCGTATCCCTGGAAGCTGCCAAATGGGCAGAGGTATTACAGGAGCAAGGCCATGTCTGTTTTTGGTATGGCGGACTTTTGGAGAGGTGGCGCAAGTTTTCTATGTGTGTTCCTGAGGCCTATTTCAAACATCCTGCAAACGAGTGGATTAATGAACATATCTGGGGGCGTACGCATCGCTCCCCTAAAGTTACCCGCTACATCCACGACCTGGCTGAATATCTGAAAAGCACCATTTATGATTTTGTCAAAGAGTTTGACCTCACTCTGCTCATCATTCAAAACGCCCTGGCAATACCCATGCATCTGCCCCTAGGTATTGCCATTACAGAATTTCTTTCCGAAACCGTGATGCCGGCCATAGCTCATCACCATGATTTTTACTGGGAACGTAGCCGCTTCCAGGTCAATTGTGTCCCTGATTTTCTGGACATGGCCTTTCCACCGCGCGATTTCCATCTGCAACATGTGGTTATTAATCAGGCGGCCAGGGAAGAATTGGCATTACGTAAGGGAGTTTCTTCTCTTCTCATTCCCAATGTTATTAATTTTCATCGCCCGCCATTACCTCCTGATGAGTACTCAGCTGATCTGCGTCAGGAAATAGGTCTTTCTTCTGATGATAAACTTATTCTGCAGCCAACCCGTGTAGTGCCTCGCAAAGGCATTGAGCACAGTATAAACCTGTTGCAACGATTAAATGATCCACGCTGTAAGCTGGTGGTTTCTCATCCGGCCGGAGATGAGGGCTCAGAGTATCAAGAACAGTTGATGGCCCTGGCCGAGTCCGTGGGAGTGGACATCCGTTTTTTTGGGGAGCGGGTCAACTATCGGCGCCATGTCAATTGTCAGGGAAAAAAGATTTACGTTTTGCACGATATCTATCAGCATGCCGATCTGGTCATTTATCCCAGCATCTATGAAGGGTTTGGCAATGCCCTTCTGGAATCCTTTTACTTTAAAGTCCCCGTTATTGTAAACCGCTATCCTGTATGGGTGCGAGACATTGAACCTAAAGGATTTCGCGTCCCTGTAATGGATGGTTTTATCACTCCCCACGTGGTAGAAGAGGCCAAAAAGCTTTTATACAACCACGAATATCGTCAACAACAGGTTGACTACAACTATGAACTGGCAAAACGCTATTATAGCTATCCAGTGCTTCGCTATGGATTGCAAATATTAATTAATAACATAAAAAATCAAGTTTAAAACAAATTCTCCTCTCTTAAGGGGCAAGATCTAGCCCCTTTTAATTTCCTGTCTTTTCTACTTTCCCAAAATTTAACTGGCGTTTAGGATCTAGCTTTAATAGATATGGGAAATCAATATTTTTAATTGGTTAGAAGCATTGTAAAGCAATCATTGCACCTAATCCTATACAGTTAATCTTTTGCTTTCCTGAAAATTACTCCAGAATAATTAAAAAATCTTACCACCTCTTGAGTTAAAGTAAAAAACAGGTTAATTTTAAAACCACACTATATTTAGAATAAGCCAGATATCTTATGGAGAATAGAACATGTGGAGTTCTACTGACGTCTTGAAACAACGATTAGAGAAAAGGCTGCAATTTCTTTATGGAGAAAAATATAAAAAGCGGCTCATGAAACGTATTGGACTCTTGTTAGCCCGGTATGACTTTTTAAGAGAACAATGTCGTCCTGACAAACTGTGGGACGAAAAGACTTGTCTTCTTATCAGTTATGGCGACATGGTGAGAAAAAAGGCAGAAAAGCCACTTCTTACCCTGCACCGTTTTTTACAGGATTATGTGAAGGGGACCATTGAATGTCTCCATATTCTGCCATTTTTCCCCTACAGCTCTGATGACGGCTTTTCTGTTATTAATTATAGAAAGGTTGATCCTGCTCTGGGAGAATGGGAGGACATAAAAAAAATCAGCCAGGACTTCCGCCTCATGGTGGATCTGGTTTTAAACCATGTTTCCCGTTGTTCAAGTTGGTTTCAGGATTACATTGGTGGAATTGCGCCAGCCATGGATTATTTTATGGAAGTTGATCCTGGCGATGATCTTGCTCAGGTAGTAAGGCCCAGGACCACGCCTCTTCTTACCAAGGTGCAAACTGTTTATGGAAAAAAATATGTCTGGACTACTTTCAGCTCTGACCAGATGGATTTAAATTACGCCAATCCCGATGTCCTGATGGAGATGCTGGACATCCTGCTCTTTTATATCTCAAAAGGGGCCAGGATTATTCGCTTGGACGCCATTGCCTATTTATGGAAAATGATAGGGACACCGTGCATTAACCTGCCGCAAACCCATGAAATAGTGAAGTTGTTCAGAGACATAACAGACTATTTGGCGTCTGGAGTTCTTCTGTTGACAGAGACCAACCTGCCGCACTCGCAAAACATCAGCTATTTTGGGGAGGGAGACGAGGCCCATCTGGTATATCAATTCAGCCTGCCTCCTCTTTTACTCTATACACTGCACCGAGGTTCAGCCAGGCATTTGCGTGAGTGGGCGGCCGAACTCACTGCCCCTGGCCCCCGATGTACTTACCTCAATTTTACAGCCTCTCACGATGGGATAGGTGTGCGGCCTTTAGAGGGATTAGTGAAAGAAGAAGAGATTGAAGAACTGGTTCAGACAATCCGCTCTCTTGGCGGACTTGTATCCTGTCGTTCTTGCGCAAATGGCGTGGAAAGACCCTATGAGTTGAATATTACCTATTTTGACGCTCTAAAAGATCCCAAACAACCCCAGGATGTGAATCGGCAGATAGATCGTTTCATTTGTTCCCAGACCATTATGCTAAGTTTGCAGGGTATCCCTGCCATTTACTTCCATAGCCTCATGGGCACTGGCAACAACTATGAAGGAGTGCAAAAGACCGGTCAAAACCGGGCTATTAACAGAGCACGCTTTCAGGATGAGGAGTTAAGAAAGCTCCTCTCAGACCCTAAAACGGTAACCTCCAGAGTATTTTCCAACTATATCGACCTGTTAAGAAAACGGAGCCAGGAGCCTGCTTTCCATCCCGACGCCGTTCAGGAGGTTCTGGATTTGCCAGATGAACTGTTTGGGGTTGTCAGAAGGGCAATTTTGAGAAACGGGGAAACGAGAGATATTTTTTGTCTTCACAATGTGAGCGATAAAGAGCAGCGTATTCGTCTTCCTGATTTAGATGGTACGCTGAAGGGTAAAAAAATGAAAGATATTATAAGCAATATTGTGATGGAGGACGATGTTTATCTCAGTCCCTATCAAAGTTGCTGGTTGAAAGAGCGTTAGTGTTGGATGGAGGGCAACTATGACGGCTCAGATAACAAAAGAAGAATTTATCCAGTTAACCGAACGCCGTCCCTGGGGAAGTTTTACCGTATTGGCTGATGAACCAGACCACAAGGTAAAGCGGATTGTGGTCAAACCAGGCCAGAGACTTTCTCTTCAGCGGCACAAGCGCCGCCAGGAACACTGGCTGATAGTCAGGGGGGAGGCAGTTGTCACTCTTAATGACAGAGAGCTTCAACTCAGGGCGGGGGATGCGGTGGACATTGGTTGCGGAGTAATTCACCGGGTGCAAAATAAAAGGGTCGAAAATTTGGTTTTTATTGAAATTCAACTGGGAGATTACTTTGGCGAGGACGATATTGAGCGACTGGAGGACGACTATGGTCGAGCACCTTAAGAGTCAGGGGCCGAACCTTACTTAAGAGGGCAAATTTTCATAATTTTTTCAATCCTGATTTCTTTCGTGCTGGTGCAAATGTCAGGACCCATCTATAGCTTGCTTGCCCAGTCCTTTGCAATTCATTCAAGAAACCAGGATTTCTAATCTGGCAGTCAAAATGGGGTTTGGCCACAGACTCTTAAAAGGACTAATAATTTTCTCAACCTTTATGGGCGATAACCACTTTAGGTGCTCGCTGAAACGAGGACGGGGGAATGTTGTAACAGAGAAACGGTGATGGGGAGGAGCGGAGAAAAAATCCCCGATTCTTTGTTTCTTCCATTCTCCGTTTCAACATCAGGGGGGAGGTGAATAATGAATGAAAAGGACTTGAGTAAAGTTCTGGAGCGGGTGAGGGGGCTTACTGCTGTACTGGAACCCTTGCGAGAGGTTCTTTTGGCCAACCTGGTTTTAATCGGTGAAATACCGGCTCCTACCTTTGGTGAACAAAAAAGAGTTTCTTTTCTGGAGGAGCGTTTTGTCGAATGTGGGTTGCAAAATTGTTCCACAGATGAACTGGGCAACGGACTGGCCATTTTGCCTGGAACAAAAGGAGATGAGACTATCCTTCTCACAGCACATGCGGACACTCCTTTTGCAGCCAATGAAGACCATACCTATACCTTGAATTCACACCGTGTTCTTGGGCCGGGAGTTGCTGACAACAGTCTGGGACTGGCTGTTCTGGCTACTTTGCCCATCCTGCTTGAGAAATTGGATATTCAACTGAAAAACAATCTTCTCTTAATGGCCTCTGTACGCAATCTGGATCAGGGCAATCAGGAAGGATTGAAATTTTTTCTTGCTAACAGCAAACAACCCATCCATGCGGCCATTGTCATTGAAGGCTCACCCCTTGGCCGGCTCAATTTCCGCTCCATGGCCTCTCTTGGCGGGATGATCACCTGTCAGATAAACCGCAAGATAAGTCAGGAGAGTGCAATTAATATTTTATGTCAGATTGTAGCGCAGCTTAATGCTATTCATCTGCCACAGGAAAACCATACTTTTTTTACCCTTGGTTCTATTGGAGGGGGGATTTCTTATAAATATCCAGCCCGCAACGGTTTTCTCAAGTTTCAGTTGCGTAGTAACTGCGACCGGACAATTGAGGAGATAACCGGCTCCATTTATAATATTTTGGATGGCATTGCCCAGCAGCCAGGTGTGTCGGCTCACCTGAAGCAGATCGCCAGCACTAAATCAGGCGGTCTGGATTCAGGTCATCCTTTTGTCCTGCGGGCACGACAGATATTGGATGCCCTTGACATATCTCCACAGGATAGCATCTATTCTCCCATTATTTCTGCCTTTGCGGAGTACCAGGTACCGGCCCTATGCATAGGCATAACCCATGCGGAAAATGTCAACTATGTGGATGAATTCATTGAGATTGAACCCATTATGAAAGGAGTTGCACAGTTAATTGGTATTCTTATGGCAATTGACGGAGGTCATCAGTGCAGAACATCAACAGCTGGTTAAAGTCAAATACTTTTCATCATAGTCAATTTAAAGATATTTCCCGGCTCGTAGAAGAAAAGGAGAAACAAGGCTTAACCATTTCTTTGTGTATTCCAACTTTGAATGAAGAAAAGACCATTGGCAAGGAAGTGGTGATTTTTAAATCAGAGCTGATGGATCGTTACCCATTGATAGATGAATTGGCTGTAATTGATTCCGGCTCTACAGACAGAACCCTGGAAGTGGCGGCCTCCTTTGGAGCGGATGTGTATCTGTCAGCAGAGATACTGCCTCAGATGGGCGCCAAGCGCGGTAAAGGTGAAAATTTATGGAAGGCCATTTATCAACTAAAGGGCGATATTATTGTCTATGTTGATGCGGACATAAAAAATATCCATCCCCGTTTTGTCTATGGCCTGGTTGCACCCCTCATTTATCGTCGCGAGATCAAGTATGTGAAAGCCTTTTACGATCGCCCACTGGCCCTTTCCGGTCAAATCAGGCCATCGGGAGGCGGTCGGGTAACAGAGATCCTGATCCGGCCTCTATTTTCTTTATTTTTCCCCGAACTGACTGCCCTGGTGCAACCTCTTTCTGGAGAATATGCGGCCAGACGGGAGATCCTGGAAAAGATCCCTTTTCCGATAGGTTATGGAGTGGAGACATCCCATCTTATTGATGTCTATTCAGAATGGGGCTTGGATGCCCTGGCCCAGACCGACCTTGACCGCAGAGTCCACCGCCACCAGACTACACAGGCTCTCGGCAAGATGGCCTTTGGCATTCTGCGCGTGTTTTTTAAACGGCTTAAACAAAGAGGGATCGTGGAGTGTTTACCTGAGCTGCCCACTTTTTTGCGTCAGTTTCAGGCCCATGGCGAACAACATGAACAGATTGTCTATGAAATATTTGAGGAAGAAAGGCCTCCCATGATTGAACTAGAGGTCTACCGCAACCAACATAAATAAACATTCACCCTGTTAAAAAGTGTTAGCACTGGCTTTGCCAGCCCAGCTACACTGGATTTAGCAGGGTGAGCACTAACTATCATTATGCGCGTTGCTTTAATTCACTATCATCTTCAACCAGGAGGCGTAACCCGGGTTATCAACCATATCTTAAGGTCGTTGCAGTGTAGCGAGATCAATTTTGTGGTTTTAACCGGTGGGCCTCCGCAGGAAGATATTGACGGAAAATGGCGTCTTATCCCCGGACTACAATATGAGCACTGCCGTCCGGAGATTAGTGCTGACCGACTGGTGCAGGAAATAGAAGAAGCTGCTTATGAAGCTCTGGGCGGGAAACCTGATTTGTGGCATGTGCACAATCCCTCTTTAGGCAAAAATCTTGTCTTACCGTGCGCTTTGCACAAACTGGCTCGGAAAGGTGAGCGTCTTCTTTTGCATATCCACGATTTTGCCGAGGATGGTCGGCCTGGAAACTATCAAATGATGCTCCGGAAATTAGCTGAGGGGGACAGGGATAAACTTTCTTCTCTGCTCTATCCAGTGGCCACGCATATCCACTACGCGCTCCTGAATAGCCGCGATTTGAATTTTCTCATGCAGTCTGGCGGGGATAGCCGCCAGCTTCACCTTTTACCTAATCCCGTAGGCATTGAGAACTTAGAGGAAGGGGAGCAGGCAGGAGCAGGCAGGGTTTGCTCTCTGTTGCAGGGAAAAAAATTGTGGCTCTATCCCACAAGGGGCATACGTCGCAAAAACATGGGCGAGTTTTTGCTCTGGGCAAGTTTAGCTTCGCAGGAAAATATTTTTGCTACCACCCTGGGGCCACTAAATCCTGTTGCCAGAAGGCAGTTTGAAAAATGGAAAACCCTTGCCCACACCCTCAATCTGCCTGTTCATTTTGAACTGGCACTTCAATATGATTTTACTTCTATTTTGCAAAAAGCATATTGTTTGCTAACTACCAGCATAAGCGAAGGTTTTGGTCTGGCTTTTTTGGAACCCTGGCTCTTAAATCGTCCCCTTTTTGGAAGAGACATTCCGGAGATAACATCTGACTTTAAAAAACAGGGACTAACCCTGCCCTGGCTTTACAAACGGCTGGAAGTACCTGTAAAATGGCTGGGGCTGGATGTAATTGAACGTAAAGCCAGAGAAGGGTTGCAGAAGAGTTTTCATGCATACGGCCGTGAACCCGGGCCGGATGATGTAGAGCGAGTTCTTTCCGTATGGGTTAAAGATAAAAACGTGGATTTCGGTTGCCTGGATGAGGAGTTACAGGCCAGTGTCCTGCACCGGATAGTAAATAGTCCCGGAGAGGTTATGTGTCTGCACCCCTGTAGCCTGCCGTCTTTTAAAGATATTCAGGCTTGTCTTGCTATCCATCGCCAGATCTTAAAAGAAAAGTATAGTCTTAAGCGTTATGGCCAGCAACTGGAAGCAATTTATAATCAGGTGGCTGCAAGTCCGGTCTCGTCTTTATCTTGTTTGAATGGTGAAGAATTGCTGGACTTATTCCTGGCGCCAGAACGCTTAATGCTGTTAAAAGTTGATTGATATGGACGACATAAAAGAGTTATGTCAGCTTATACATAGTTTAAGCCGTCCTTTAAACCCCATTCCCACCAATTGCCCGCCAGAACTTGCTTCATTACACGCACGGGCCGTTATCTTTGATGTCTATGGTACCATGCTCGTTTCCGCAGCTGGCGATATCGGCACTGACACTGGAGATGCGGCAGCAGGCGCTGACGCTCATGAACATATCTTCTGGCAGGCAATAGAAGATGCAGGTCTGGTGCCTAGCCTCTCCGTGTCTCCGTGTCCATCCGTCTCCGCGTCCCACTTTCCTCGTGTCAAAGATATCAGGGGCACGAGCATCCTACAGCAGTTGATTAAAGAGGAACATAACAAAAAACAGGAACAGGGGATAGACTATCCTGAGGTCAATATTCTTGATATCTGGCGCCAAGCAAGTGCTGTCCTGGGGATAGAACAGCTGGATGAGCTTTCCCTGCAGAAATTGGCCCTGGCCTATGAGCTCCGCGTTAATCCGGTCTGGCCCATGCCCGGGCTTAAGGAAACACTTGGCACTCTGCAGCAAAGAGGGATTGTCCTGGGTATCATCTCCAATGCCCAGTTTTATACTCCTCTTATTTTAGAGACCCTGCTCCATGCTTCCCTTCCAGATATTGGTTTTCAGGCAGAGTTTTGTATCTGGTCTTATGAGGAAGGCATGGCAAAACCATCGGTTAATCTTTTTTCCAGATTACAAAAAAGGCTCCAGAAAAAAAATATTTTGCCTCACGAGGTGCTCTATGTGGGGAATGATATGCTTAAAGATATCTGGCCAGCAATGCACATAGGGTGGAAAACAGCCCTGTTTGCTGGCGACAGAAGATCACTGCGCTGGCGGGAAGGAGATGAGCGGGTAACGGGCTTGAGACCCCGGGTGGTGATTAATGACTTACGGCAGCTTTGCGTGTGTTTGGATAGGAAATACAGTACAAGTTCTTAAAAAATGAGAAATCAATTTTTTCAACTTTCGGAGTTAATTTGCGTTTACATTTTCTTCAATGCTAACAAAGACTTGGACACATCTAAGGCTCGCTTGCGGGCTGTGCATAAAGGGGTTTTTTAGTAGTTAAATGTTATTCAAAGCTTTTTCTGTATTCATGATATATTTCGCAATTTTTGTGAGGTAGTCTCCCTATGCACATCTTTTCCGCAGGCTTCGCCAAGATGTGTTGCCCAAGCCGTCTGTAATGCATTTCAGAAAATCCGCTCTCCAAAAGTATTGAAATTATAGCGACTTAGACAACTCCGAAAGTTGAGTCAATTTTTTTTAACCACGGTTTTGGTCTCAATGCCTAGTTTTTCCATTTTCGACAGCAGTGTGGGCCGGGAAAGACCCAGGAGTTTGGCTGTTTGAGAGCGGTTGCCATTGCAGATTTTTAGGGCCTCGCCAATAACCAAGGCCTGAAATTTATCCACCAGGCGTTGAAATAGATTGTCTTGTCCTTCCTGAGCCAGGGCTTCCATGACCCAGACTGGAATATCTGACTCAGAAATTGTTTTTTGAATCTTATTTTTTTCTTGTTTGTTTTTTTGTGATATGGCCCGCAGAATATCTGATTCACTAATAGGACATCCTCGGCTAAAAATGAGCCCTCTTTGAATTACATTAGATAGCTCCCGGACGTTACCTGGCCAGGAATAGTTTTCCAGAGTCTTTATGGCCTTAGAAGTCAAGCCGGTGTTTTTAAGCCCCATCTGGTTTGCATGGATATTCATGAAGTATTTAGCGAGAAGAGCTATATCTTTTTTTCTGGAACGAAGGGGTGGAAGGTTTAGTGTGACAACCTTTAACCTATAATAGAGATCTTCCCGGAATTTGCCCTCGGAAATCGCCTGTTCAAGATCGCGGTTGGTGGCGGCAATGATGCGCACATCTACAGGAATAGAGTTTCCTCCTCCCAAACGCTCAATGCTTTTTTCCTGGAGTAACCTTAAAATTTTAGCTTGAATGCTCTGGGGCATGTCCCCGATCTCATCCAGAAAAACTGTTCCTCCGTTAGCCTGTTCGATTTTTCCTATGCGTCTGTGAGCTGCTCCTGTGAATGCCCCTTTTTCATAGCCAAAAAGTTCGCTTTCCAGCAGGGTTTCAGGGATAGCCACACAATTTATGACCATAAAAGGCTTGTTACTGCGCAGACTATGCTGATAAATAGCGCGGGCAATAAGTTCTTTGCCCGTGCCTGATTCTCCGCGGATGAGTACTGTGGCGTCAGTGGGCGCTACCCGGCCAATGGCCTTGTAGACTTCCTGCATGGCCCTGGATCGACCAACAATGCTTTCCGGGTCTGCCAGCTCCAGGCCGGCATCCATGACTACCTTGGAGCGCATTAGCCTGCCTGCTTGAATGCCTTTCCGGATCAGGGAAAGAAATTCAGGAATATCAAAAGGTTTTAAAACATAGTCAAAAGCTCCAAGTTTAGTAGCTTCTATGGCCGTTTCAGTGGAACCGTAGGCAGTCATAATAACCACTGGCAGTTTGGGACTGATGCGCTTTAGGGCTTTAAATCCTTCAATGCCATTCATGCCAGGCAGACGTAAATCTAAAATAGCCAGGTCAAAAAACTCATTTTTGACTAGCTCCAGGCCTTTTTCAGCTGAAGAGGCAGCAATGACGTGATATCCTTCGTCTGAGAGGAGGCGGGCAAAGCTCTGCCTTAATTGCGGGTCATCATCTACTATGAGGATTTTAGCCATCTCTGTTCTCCCAAACTGGGTAAAGTAATGGTAAAAACAGTACCTTCGCCGGTTTTGGATTGGACATTGATCCAGCCGTTATGGTCTTCTATTATTCTTTTTGCAATGCTTAGGCCCAAGCCTGTACCTTCTTCTTTGGTGCTAAAAAAAGGCTGAAAGATTTTTTCCTGCAGATGGGCGGGGATCCCGGGGCCATTATCGGAAATTTTGATCCGGACCACATGTCCTAGAGGCTCGACTACCCCTTTTTGAATCTGTATGTGGATTTTGCCTCCTTGTTCCATGGCATCACAGGCATTTTCCAGGATGTTGACTATAACCTCTTTTAATTGGTCCATATCAAGCATTGCCCGAGGCAGAGCGGTGTCTTTTTCTATCTTGACTTTAACTCCGTAAGACTCAAGGCGATGGCGCATAAGTTGTAGGGCCAATTGTACTGGTTCGGAAGGGTCAAAAGGTTGGGTTTTGAGTTTGGGCCGCCTGGAAAATTCTAGAAAATTAGTCATGATGGTGTCTATATGCCTAATTTCTTCAGAGATAACCTCAAAATCTTTTTTTTGTACTTCATTGAGTTTGAGGGACCTTTCCAGAGAAAACAGACGCATTTTTACAGAGGTCAGGGGAGTGCGAATACTATGGGCAACGCCTGCAGCCAATTTGCCGACCATGGCTAGTTTTTCAGTCTGTTGCAAATGTTCCCGGCTTACTTCCAGCTTGTTTTTGGTTTGGTCCACATTGCGGATTAGAGTATGGATGTGCGTACTCAAGGTCTTGATTTCGTCTTCAAAGCGCAAAAATTGGCGTGGATTCTCTGTTTCTTGGACCAGCTGGCGGATTGGTTCCAGAACCTTTTTAAAAATCAAATAAGCTAGAAAGCTACCCAGTATAAGAGATGAGATGACAAGGGAAATAGCCAGGGCGTTGATGGTTTGGTGTTTTTTGTGGATGATGGCCAAGGTGTTTTCTATATTATTCTTATATAGATTTTTATATGTTGTGCACAAATCCACTAGTTCCAGAAACTGAGCTCGGATTTTCCAGTGTTCTTTGGCTCCTTGTTCTCTCTGACCCTGTTTGTATAAGACAATAACTTGGTCCCTGGCAAAAGTATAGCGGATATACTTGGATTCTATTTTATTTAAAATATCCAATGCCTGTTTCATTTGGGTATATTTCCTGGCTCTATGCAGCCAGTCAATAAATGAATTATTGTACTCATCCAGCTTTTCAAGCCACCGGGGATCATTTTGCAGAAAATAGTAGGTCACAAATCCTTTTTGCATGATCAGTGTATTTTGTAGCTCTTCAGCAACAAATAGGGAGGAGATGTCTTCACCAACAGCATCGGAAAAGAGGTGATCAATCTGGTAAGTGTACCAAATTGTTATCCCTGAGCCGCACAAGGTGATGATAACCAAACAAGTTAAAATCCAAAATAGTTTGGCCCGGAGGGTAAAATGTTTGCCCATGACAAATAAACCTCATATGTTTTCGTTCTTTCGATGATTTTTAATGGAGCTGTTCAGAGCGTTATGCTTGCTTTGAATGTTTCCGAACAGCAATGAGGCGAAAGCCTCCAAAGGCGTGCCAGACCGTTATTAACCTTCTTAGACGTAATTGCCGTGTAGAATGACTCAGGAGAAAAGTGAGGAGGGAAGAAATTTATTTCAATGACAATCTGTGGATATGCCAAAGCTTTGAAAGGTGGTTAAACAAGTACACCTGGTTCTATAAATATGAAGAGTCTCATCAATCTCCTGGGGTACAGGAAACCATGTGATGTATATTTCAATGAGCGTATAATATTAACTGACTCAACTTTCTCGTATGTTTACATCACCTGTTTTCAAATTTAAGAGATAAAGAAATAAGAATTTAGGCGTGACAGACCGTTCAACTTTCTGGTGCATCAAGACACCGTAACTCAGCTTTTGGTC